>JABDJT010000464.1 GCA_013003335.1 Verrucomicrobiales bacterium
AGAAAAAAGCAGCCAAGAAAAAGGCGCCTGCCAGAAAGAAGGCACCCGCACGGAAGAAAGCTCCGGCGAAAAAGCGTCCTGCTAAGAAAGCGCCTGCCAAAAAGAAAGCGGTAAAAAAAGCCGCCAAGAAAAAGGCACCCGCAAAAAAAAAAGCGGTAAAAAAAGGCGCCGCTAAAAAAGGGGCGACTCGCAAGGCAGCAAAATCTTCGGCAAACTCCGCGGCAACCGCCCGGAGTAACGCTGTTGCTGTGCCCAAAAAGCCGAAAAAACTGACCGGGTTTCTCAAGAAACAACGGCAGCGTCTGCTTGATCTCCGTGACGAATTGCTGGATGCCATGAACGGAGTCGCGCAGGACACCAAAGGCGCCGCTGGCGAATCTGCCTTCGGCATGCACCAGGCGGATGCCGGATCCGATGCCTACGACCGCGATTTTGCGTTGAGTTTGCTGTCACAGGAACAGGATGCCCTCTATGAAATTGATGAGGCCCTGACCCGGATTGAACTGGGAACTTACGGAATCTGCGAAGTATCCGGCGAGAAAATTCCCCAGGCCCGGCTTGAGGCGCTTCCTTTTGCACGACTCACCGTGCAGTGCCAGGAGCGTGCGGAAGCCGAGGAGCAAATCGGCCACCACCGTGCGCCCATGGCCCAACTCTTCGGTCTCGATGAGAAACCGACCAAGAAAGCGGCCACGACAGATTGAACGGATTCCCCTCCCCTGAATAGCCGGAACAAAAGCGGTTGAATTCGGCTGAAAAATGCCTACATTCGCCGCCCTCCCGAAAATCGGGAAGAAACACAAACCTACCCGTAACTTTTCAGACCGATGCCCCGTGACGTCATCATCCTCGAATGCACCGAAGCGCGTGAAGAAGGCGAGCAGCCTTCCATTTACGTGACCACGCGCAACAAAAAGAGTCTCCGGACCCCCGGACGGCTTGAGAAGGTGAAGTTCAATCCCCACCTGAAGCGTCGCACCCTGCATCGCGAAAAACGGTAATCCCACTTTTCCCCGACACACCATGCACGGACCAAAAACCAAAGAGCGCGCCATGAATTTGCGCCGGGCCAATCGCAAGATGCCCCGTCGCCGGCTTGATATTCCGGTGGAAAAACTCAGCTACCTCCATCCCGAGTTTCTTCTGAAATTCACGACGGAGTCCGGAAAAATCTATCCCCGCCGCGTCACCGGCGTTTCCGCCAAGTTGCACCGCAAGATCACGCGCGAAATCAAGCGTGCCCGCGCGCTCAACCTGATGCCCTGATCCGGCCGTCGATCGATTTTCTCACGAACCAACAGGGTCTGTTCGATGAACGAACCCGGTTGGTTCGTTTTTTTGTGCCGGGATTACAACTGCACGTCCACCTTCGACGCCCAGTCCCGGTTTTGCCGCCACCATTCGATCGTCCGCTCGATTCCCTCTTCCAGGTCGATTTGGGGTTCCCAACCGAGAAGTGATTTCGCTTTTTCGATGTTGGCACTGGTATCCTTCATGTCGGCCTTGTGAGCCGGTTTCCATTCAATCGTCGCCTTTTTGCCGAGCTTTTCTTCCATGGTCGAAATCAGTTCGAGCAGGTCGACGGGTCGTTTCCCTCCGCCCAGGTTCACGATTTCATAGCCGACCGGTTTCGCGGCCGCGATTGTTCCGCTGGCGATGTCGTCAACGTAGGTAAAATCCCGGCTCTGTTTGCCATCGCCGAATACGGTGATGGGTGTGCCTTCGTCGATCCACTTGATGAACCGGAACGGTGCCATATCGGGGCGGCCGGCGGGTCCATAAACCGTGAAATACCGGAGCACCGTGACATCAATGTCGAACAGGTGATGGTAGGTGTAACACATCACTTCCGCCGCTTTCTTGGATGAGGCATAGGGCGAGAGCGGGCGGTCGACCGGCAGAGTTTCGACAAACGGCAAGGGCTGGCCGGCGTAGAGCGAGGAGGTCGAGGCGAGGGTTTTCTTTTTGACCCCGAATTCCCGCATCAGTTCGAGAACGTTGAGGCATCCCTGGGCGTTGGATTGCAGGTAAACGTGCGGATTCTCAATGCTGTAACGAACGCCGGCCCGGGCTGCGAGATTGAAAACGGCATCGAAGTCTCCGTGCTGCTCGAACACCTTCCGCAAGGCCGGCAGATCGGCGATGTCGAGATGATGAAACTCGAATCCGTCACGCTTTTTCAATTCCCCGAGCCGGTGATCCTTGAGCCGAGAATCGTAGGCGTCGTTCAAATTGTCGACTCCGATGACTTCGACACCGTCATCGAGCAACTGGAAGGCTGTTCGAGTGGCGATGAATCCGGCGGCGCCGGTGAGGAGCACTTTTTTCATGGAATAGGAGCGATGAAAATCGGGCCGGAATCCTCAGGCCGGAACGGGAAATGCGCAACCGCAGAGATTTCGAACGAACAGGGTTGGTTCTCCAAACAAACCCTGTTGGTTCGTGGGAGTTGTTTCCGGAGGGATCGAAGGGATACTGCGGGTTCATCCTGTTGAGCCGGATCTTTTGACTGTGTCCGCCCCCAACTCCCCCGAATTGATCGACTCGTGGTTCCAGACCCTGGAAAAACGGGAGGGAGATTTCGTGTCTTCGTTCCAAAAAGCGGTTCGGGCGGAGGCGATGGGCGAAAAGGCCGAATTCGCCCAGGTGGCGGAGGCAGGGCAGTCGTTATACGCGGCACTTAC
>JABDJT010000495.1 GCA_013003335.1 Verrucomicrobiales bacterium
GAGCACAGCTGGTATCAGGGTTCGGAGAAACCGCAGATCTGGAAAGACGGCGGCATTCCCCAGTGGGGCAACGGCACCCTGTTCATCGGGGAAGACGGCATGTTGCTGGCCGATTACGGGAAATACCAACTCCTGCCGGAAGGCCGCGAATACAAGCTGCCCAAACCGTGGATCGAGCCGTCACCCGGTCAGCAGGCCGAGTGGATTCGTGCCTGCAAAGGCGACAAGCGCGAGCCGCTCTGCAAATTTTCGTATTCCGGTCCTCTCACCGAAGCCAATCACCTCGGCAACGTCGCTTACCGGGCCGGCAAAAAGCTCGAGTGGGATGCGAAGAATATAAAAATCCCGAACGCGCCGGACGCGGAGAAATTTCTCGGCCGGAAATATCGGGAAGGGTGGTCGCTGGGCTGAGGAAGTCCCGTTTCTCCGGTGCCCTTTTCCCGTTCCGTGATAATTTCCCTCCGTGCCAACGGCCCCGAAATATCTCGCCGATCTCGACTACTCGATCGTTCAGCAATGCATGCATTGCGGGATGTGTCTGCCGGACTGCCCGACGTATCTTGAGACGAAGCAGGAACGCAATTCGCCGCGTGGGCGAATTGCGCTGATGCGGTCAATCGCGGACGGTGAACTCGAAGTGACGCGGGAATTCGGCGAGGAAATGTATTACTGCCTCGGCTGCCTGGCCTGCACCACGGCGTGTCCGGCCGGAGTGAATTACCCCGAGTTGTTCGAAAATGCCCGCGCCGAAGTCGAGCACGCCGATGTCCTGTTTTCGCCGGATCGGCGTTTCTGGCGCTGGCTGGCACTGGATCAGATTTTTTCGAAACCGCGCCTGCTCCGCGCCATCGGTCGCCTGCTGTGGATTTACCAGGCGACCGGGCTGCAATCGCTCGTGCGAAAATCCGGCCTGCTGCGGCTCGCGCCGAAAAACCTGCGTGAGCTTGAGCCTTCCACCCCGACTGTGAAACGCCATTTTTCCGATGCCCTGATCGCCGAATCCGAGCAGCCGGCTGAAGCGAAATACACCGTCGGCCTGCTGACCGGTTGCGTGCAGGACCTCGTTTTTTCGGACGTGAACCGCCACACCGCCGATGTGCTGCTGGCGAATGGTTGCGCGGTCATCACCCCGAGAAATCAGCATTGCTGCGGCTCGCTTCACGCCCACAACGGCGACCTCGAGCAGGCGAAAGTCATGGCCCGTGCGCAGATCGATTCCTTCGGCGCTGACCTCGAAAAACTTGACGCGATCATCACGAATGCCGCCGGTTGCGGATCGCATTTGAAGCATTTTCACAACCTGCTGAAAGACGATGCGGATTATGCCCCGCGGGCGAAAAGCTGGGACGAAAAAGCCCGCGACATCAACGAATGGCTCGTCGAAATCGATTTTCGAAAGCCGGATACAGCCGCCTCGGAATCTGAACGGGCGACATACCACGAAGCGTGTCACCTCTGTCACGGGCAGGGCATTTCCGCCCAGCCCCGCGCGATTCTCGACGCCATCCCCGGCCTCGACCTCCGTGAATTGACCGATGCGACGCACTGCTGCGGCAGCGCCGGGATTTACAACATCACCCAGCCGGAACAGGCCGGGAAACTGCAGGACGAGAAAGTCGGCCACATTCTCGAGACCGGCGCCGAAGTCGTCGCCACTGCAAATCCCGGTTGTCATTTGCAGATCGAAAACGGCCTCCGCGAAGCCGGATCGGGCGCGCAGGTTCGCCATCCCGTGAGCCTGCTGGCGGCGGCTTACCGAGCGGAGGGGGCGGAGCGAAGTACGAACCAACAGGGTTGATTCGCCGAACGTACCCTGTTGGATCGTGGAACTGCTCTACGAACCCAGCAGCCGCGCCAGTGCTTCGGGCTTTTCGAAAAGCACACGATGGCCGCAGTCGGGAAGGACAACGTGCTCGCCATTTGGCATCAGGGCAGCCATTTCAGCAGCCAGGGCGGAAAATTTCGCGTCGCGTTCGCCCGTGACCCACGTCACCGGGGTCGAGATTCTTGCCAGGCGCTCCCGCAAATCTTCCTGCGCGCCGAGCGACCAGTTTTCGAAGGCGCGGGCCACGGATTCGCGGCGGGATTCCAATTCGCGCTGTGCGGCGGACGGCTCCTGCCCGGCCAGCACGCCCTGCGCGTTCCATTTTTGCAAAAACTCCTCCCACGGCAGTTCGCGGGCGTGCTTGGCCCAAACCTGGTCGGAACTTCGCCGGGCCAGCCGGTCCTCCGGGCATTCCAAACCGGGGTGAGCCGAGACGATCACGGCCCGTTTCCACAAATCCGGCGCGGCGATCAGCGCGTGCAGGGTAAGACGCCCGCCCATCGAGTAACCGACGAGGACGTTTTCGGATCCCGCCGGAATTTCTGTGCAGAAATCAATCGCCCACGTCCGGAAATTCCGGTCCGATTCCGCCCACAAATTCCGTGCAACGAGCTCGTCGAGGCCGATTCTGTCCCAGTCCGACGGGGCGCCGAGGTTTCCATGCAGTGCGTAAATGGGCATTTTGAGTGAACCGACCGAAATCGTTGAACGAAAGCAAGGTGATCGTTGTCGTTGACAAGTGAACTCAATTCTTTATCTGCAACATCATCATGGCCCGAAAACAAAAATTCAAAGCCGAAGTCAGCCAGTTGCTCGACATCGTCATCAACTCGCTTTACACGGACAAAGAAATTTTTGTCCGCGAACTGGTGTCGAATGCCTCCGATGCGCTGGAAAAAATGCGCCACACGTCGTTGACCGAAAACGACGTCCACGATCCCGACCGCGAGTTGGAGATCAAGATCACGATCGATGAGGAGGCGAAAACGATCACCTTCGAGGACAGCGGGATCGGGATGACGCGCGACGATTTGAAGCAGAATCTCGGCACGATCGCCCATTCCGGCTCAAAGGCCTTCGTCGAGGCGCTGCAGGACGACGCGAAAAAAGAAGCCGCGCTGATCGGGCAGTTCGGGGTTGGTTTTTACTCGGCGTTCATGGTGGCCGATGAGGTCGAGGTTCACACCCGCTCCTGGCATCCGGACGGCGAGTCGCTCGTCTGGAAATCCGACGGGAAAACCGGCTTTTCGATCGACGAAGCGAAGGAGGAGCTGCCGCGAGGCACGAGAATCATCGTCCACCTGCGCGATGACCAAGCCGAGTTTGCCGAGAAACACCGGATCGAGACGATTCTGAAAAATTACTCCGGTTTCGTCGCCTTTCCGCTGCACCTCGGCGAGGACCGCATCAACACCGTCGAAGCGCTGTGGCGGAAACGGAAAAAAGACATCACCGACGAGGAATACACCGAGTTCTACAAGTTCGCAGCGAAGGCTTTCGATGAGCCGCGCTACCGGATGCATTTCCAGGCCAGCGAGCCGATCGAACTGAACGCGCTGCTGTTCGTGCCCGAGCAAAACACCGAGGTGTTCGGCTTTGGCCAAATGGAGCCGGGCGTGTCGCTGTATTGCAAAAACGTGCTGATCGACGACAAGCCCGAAGGCCTGCTGCCGGAGTGGTTGCGCTTTCTCCGCGGCGTGATCGACAGCGCGGATATCCC
>JABDJT010000188.1 GCA_013003335.1 Verrucomicrobiales bacterium
AATCGGAATTTTTCCTGGTCGTGAACGCTTCGAAGACCGCGGAGGATTTTGAATGGCTGACCGGACGGGCAGGGGAGGGCATCATCGTGGAAAATCAGAGCGACGAGTTTGGAGCGATCGCCCTGCAGGGGCCGGATTCGGTATCGATCTGGGAGAAGATCGGGGCCGATGTGGTCGGCCTGCCGCCCCGGAACGGGATCATCGAGCGGGGGGACGGAGTGATCGTGTGCCGGACGGGATACACGGGCGAAGACGGATTCGAATTGTTTGCCCCGACGGCTGCGATTGGCGGGTGGTTTTCAAAATTCGTCGAGGCCGGAGCCAAGCCCTGCGGACTCGGTGCGCGGGATACGCTACGGCTGGAAAAATGCTATCCGCTGAACGGATCGGACCTCGATGAACGGCACACGCCACTGGAAGCCGGCCTCGGATTTTTCGTAAAACTGGAAAAGGGCTGTGAGTTTCCCGGCAGCGAAGTCTTGCGAAAGCAGAAATCCCAAGGGCTGACCCACCGTCTCGTGGCTCTTCAAACTGTCGGGAAAGCCCCGCCGCCTCGGCATGATTACCCGGTTTACGAACGGGAGGCCAGTGAGGCCGATCAGCCGGTTGCATTCCTCACCAGCGGCGGATTTTCCCCCAGCCTTCAGCACGGAATCGCCCTGGCGTATTTGCCGGTCGAACTGGCCAAACCGGGCACGGAATTGGAGATTGGCGTGCGGGCGAAACGTTTTCCGGCGGTCGTGGTGAAAAAACCTTTTCTCGCCTGATTTTCTGTTTTACCTACGGCCATGAGCAACGTTCCCGATCATCTGAAATATGCCGAATCACACGAGTGGATCGATCCGTCAAATGCGGATGCTGCACCCGTCGGGATCAGCGATTTCGCGCAGGCTCAACTTACCGATTTGACGTATCTCGAACTGCCCGAAGTCGGCAAAACGGTTTCGAAAGGCGATGAAGTCGGCGTGGTCGAGTCGGTGAAAGACGCGAGCGAGATTTACGCTCCGGTTTCCGGCGAAATCGTGGAGGTGAATGAAGCCGCGGGCGAAGATCCGGAATTGGTGAATAACGACCCGTTCGGAGCCGGTTGGATTTTCAAAATCAAGGTTTCCGATGCGGGCGAATTCGAAGGCCTGCTGGATGCCGCAGCGTATCGGGGGCAGATCGGGGAGTAATTTCGCTTGCGGCGATTTCCCTGTCTTTGCTTAATAGAGACAGGAGAAATCGTTATGGCAAATTTTTTTGACGAGACGCTGGTCTCACCCCTTTCCCGGTGCGAGTTGGATGAATTATCGGCTGTCGCACATTCTTTTACGGACGACGAAGGCAGGGAGGTCGTGCAGCTGGACGACATGATTTTCGTGGTCGATGAATTGTCGACACGGGGATTCTCAGGAAGGAAGTGGACCAATGGAAAATTGTATTATGCTTTCTCCTCCAACGTGGATCAGACGAACCGCACGCGGTTCCGGGCAGCCTGTGCAGAATGGTCGAATGTCGCGGATTTGGAATTCATTGAGCGAACCAACCAGCAAAACTACGTCTACGTAAAATCCGCTTCCACGAACAGTTCCTACTGCGGGATGATCGGAGGACCTCAACGGATGAATATCTACAACTGGAGGTGGAAATTCATCATCGCGCATGAACTGGGACATGCCCTGGGGCTCGCTCATGAGCAATGCCGCAACGACCGGGATTCTTTCGTTGAGATTAACGAGGCGAACATCATCGACGGGAAGGAACACAATTTTGACATTCGAAACACCCGCACCTACAGCGCCTACGATTTCGCTTCGATCATGCATTACGGGAGAAAAGCCTTTTCGAAAAACAACCTCCCGACGATCGAGGGCAGGCCGGGATACGAAGATCAGGAACCCTACATGGGAAACCGGCGATACATGACGGCGCTGGATGCCGCCGGAATGGCTTCCCACTATGGAGCTCCGTGATTGAAGAATGATTACTTCACCACGCGATCTTTCGGCGTGATTTTCACGACGAGCGGGCGGTGATCGCTGGCTTTGTCCCAGTCTTCCCAGTGATAAATGTGGGAGTCTTCCCGACTGACTTCCGGTGAAATCCCTTTGCTCAGCAGGGCGAAATCGAGGCGGGAATAATTGTCCGCCCAGCTCCAGTGATGAGTCCAGGCAAAGCCGTATTTGTCGCGGAGAGTGAGCGAAGACAGGTAATTGTGCCGGCCGAAACGCCCCTGCAGGGTGCGGATGGGCGGTTCGTTTCGCGTGTCGTTCAGATCGCCGAAAACGAGCAGGTTGGCGCCCGGCTCGGCTTCGAGGATTTCGTCGACATGCTTGCGGGTCAACATGGCTTCATTCAGACGCATCAGGGCCTGGTCTGCTTCTTCGATCTCGCGCTTGGATTTGAAATGGAGTCCAACCAGCCGGAGACGGTAGGTCTCGGTCGGGGCGACCGTGACGTCGAGAATCCCGCGTTGATGAGGCATGACCAACTCGCCGATTGTGTAGGTCAGCTTGTCCTTCGAATTTCGCGCCACAATCGGGTGCCGGGAAAGCAGGGCAAGATTCCGGTCCCAGCCGGCTGCGTCTCGAACGAGTTCGGTGTGTGGCAGGTCAATGCCGCCGGCTTTCAGCCGCGATTGCAAATCGCGGAGAAATTCATCCGAGCCAATTTCACAAACGCCGAGGATATCCGGCTGGATGTCGAGCAACGCTTCGATCAGCGGCTTTATTTCCCGTTCCGGTTTACCGGCCCCGACCTGGGTCTCGCCATCGACCTTCCGGTCCATCGCGAGGTAGTTTTTCAGGTTGTAAAAACAGAAGGTGAGAGGTTCGACCTCCGGCTTTGCCGGCTTTTTGTCCTGGGCCGGAAGGCTGACTGACAGAAAGAGGCAGAAAAAAACTGCCGGGATTGCCGACAGTTTTTGGAGGAAAGGGGGAGTTGAGGGGGAAAGTTTCACGAATTGAAGAATCAGTCTTCCTTGGCTGCCGGGTGCGAATCGTGGCCAGCATCGTGATCCGCGTCGTCGTCGGAGGGAGTGCTTTTCTTCTCCCATTCCGTCTTGCCTTCGACTTCGCCGGCCTTGATTTCCTCTTCGAAATCTTCCTTGGCCTTTTTGAATTCGCCCATGCCTTTGCCGATTCCACGTGCCAGTTCCGGAATCTTTTTCGCTCCGAACAAGAGGAGAATCACGAGAAAAATCACGATCAGTTCCGGGCCGCCGATGGGGCCCAACATTGCGAGAGTACCGTCAAAATTCATAGTCACGAAATCAAGATAGGTTGGGGTTCAGGGGATGCAATGACTTATTTCTACGCCTTCGCTTCATCGAGCGAATCTTTGATTTCCGATTCGATTTCGCGTTTTCCGGCTTTAAATTCGCTCATCCCGCGGCCGAGGCTGCGGGCAAATTGCGGGATCTTTTTCGCGCCGAAAAGCAGCAAAATAAGGAGTGCGATCAGAAGAAATTCCTGTGTTCCGATTGGGCCAAGCATGGGTTCAGTAGTTTGAGGTTAGATTCTTCAGAAAACGAACCAACAGGGTTCGTTCAACGTGGGAACAGGGTTGGTTCGAAACGCCCTTCCGGCAATTCGCGGGAAGGCTGTGGCGCGGATGCGGGGGCGCGTTCGTGTTCAGTCCATCTCCGGGCGCGGATCATCCCCCGCTGCGAGGGCCGCGAGATAGGCTGCCATTTCCTCGATGTCTTGATCGGACAGGCGGGACGAGACCGCCACCATTTTGGCTCCGTAGTGGTCGGCCGGTTGCGTGCCGCGCCAGCCGGCCCGGTATTTTTTCAGCTGCCCGGCGAGATACCAGTCCGGCAACCCGATCAGCGGTGCGCTGCGGAACACGCGTTCGCCTGTTCCGTTGAACCGGTGACAGGACATGCATTGGTTCGCGTAGATTCTGCGTGCCCGGACCAGGGGCGGAGCCGGTTTTTCGCCGGTCCATACCGTCGGGATTTTTTCCATGGCCTCGATCTGAAGGGCGACAGCATGGGTCGCCGCTTCGTCGAGCAGCAAGGCGACCTGTCGCATTTGCCGGCCGTGCAAGTCGTCCGGATGCGCGCCGCGATGCCCTTCGCGAAACTGGGAGAGCTGGAGTTCGATGAACCACGCAGGCAGGCCGGCAATCGAGGGTGCCAAAAGTTGCCGGTTTCCCTCGCCCTTCGGGCCGTGACAGACCGCGCAGACGGCAGCATAGGTCTGACCGGGGTCGTCCGGAAAAACCAGTCCGGCCACGAGCGGATCGACGGGTTCCGGGGCGGACTCGCCTGTCCCCTGGTCGTCGGAGCAACCGGCGAGGATGATCAGGGCAGGAAACAGGAGGAAAGGGACGGTTCTCACGGGCTTTGAAACGATGTTCGGTAGGATCGAAAGTTTGAGATCGGCGGAAAAAAGACCACCTCCTTTCCAAGGATTACGCGATCAACCTTCTTCAAGGGCGCAAAAATTTGATTGTAGAAATCCGCCTTCCGCTGGTCTTTGCAAAAGTAGAGAACGAGTTCCCGCCCGTCGGTGTAGGTCAGCTTGCTGCCGCTCTTCCGGGCCTGGAACTGCAGGTAGCCGTACGAGCCGACGTAGCTGACCAATATCAGGAGGAGGAACCCCCAAATAACGATGTCCCGAAGTCGCTTCACGACATGAAATTACCGCGTTCAGGTCGCTCTCCAACCGGGAATTTCCTTGAGCCGCGAATTCATTCCCGGATACTCGAC
>JABDJT010000517.1 GCA_013003335.1 Verrucomicrobiales bacterium
GACTACCCCGAGCGGGTCACCTGCAACGGCGGACGCTACATGTTCGACGATGACCAGGAAACTCCCGATACCTCGGTGGCTTTTTACGATTACGGTCGGGAAAAAGGCGCGCTGAGCTGGGAAAACAGCTCCAGCCACCGCCGGAAACCGCGCAGCGCTCCGTTTGTCAGCGTGGTCGGAGATGGCGGCAAAATGGATTTTTCGAGTTCCAATTACACGGTCTACGATCGGGACGGGAAGGAAATCGCGAAGAACACGGAAAAGGCCAGCGACATTCCGCATTTCACCAATTTTGCGAATTCGATTCGGGTCGGCGAACCGCTCAATCAGCCGATCGACGACGCACAAATCGGCGCGATGCTCTGTCACTATGCCAACATGGCGTATCGGACCAGCGGCACCTTGCAGATTGATCCCAAGACAGGCCAGTTGGTGAAAGGCCAACCTGAAGCGGAAAAATTGTGGGCCCGGCCGGCATACCGGGAAGGTTTTGAAATTGGCTAGCCCCCGACCCCTTCCCGAAAATATGAAACACGGCATTATTGGCCTCGGCTGGTTCGGCGAAAAGCACGCAGAGGCGCTTTCCGCAATTTCTCACGTGGATATCCACTCAATCTGCACCCGGACCGAATCGCGGCTCAACGAAGTCGGCGACCGGTTCCAGGTCCCGAATCGATATACGGACTTTCATGAAATGCTGGCCGATCCGGAACTGGAATCGGTCAGTATTGTGACGATGTGGGATCAGCACCGCGAACCGGCGCTTGCGGCGTTGCAGGCGGGAAAACACGTCTTTCTCGAAAAACCGATGGCTTCAACCGTGGAGGATTGCGATGCGATCGTGGAAGCAGCAAACGCGAGCGACGC
The DNA here is from genome assembly GCA_013003335.1 of Verrucomicrobiales bacterium. Lineage (GTDB taxonomy): Bacteria > Verrucomicrobiota > Verrucomicrobiia > Verrucomicrobiales > DEV007 > JABDJT01. The sequence goes on from JABDJT010000517.1 coordinate 868, forward strand.
GTTTCTGATGACTGGCCACATCTGCCGGTTCAACCCCCGTTACGCGGCGGCGAAACAGGCCATCTCGGAGGGGAGAATCGGAAAAATTATCTCGATGTACGCGCGCCGAAATCTGCCCCAGTGGGTCGGGGCGAGCGTGCTGGACAAGATCGGGCCGATCATCGGCGATTGCGTGCATGACACGGACTTGATGTTCTGGTTTTCCGAAAGCCGGGCAGTGACGGCTTACGCGCAGACCGTGCAGTTTCGCGAGCATGCCAATCCGGATCTCGGTCAGGTGATGTATCGCCTGGAAAACGGCGCGAGCTGCATTCTGGAATCGGTCTGGTGCCTGCCGGACACGACGCCTTTCCAAATCGATGAGCGGCTCGAAGTTGTGGGGACCGAGGGCAGCGTCTCGATTCACGACACGCATCCCAATTTGATGATTGTCGACAAGGACGGCTCGACCTGCCCGGACACGACGTATTGGCCGGATATCCACGGCAAACTGGCCGGGGCATTGCGCGATGAATTGTCTTATTTCACCAACTGTGTCGCGACGGGAGAGACGCCGGCGATCATCTCGCCCGAAGAAAGCCGCGAAGCGGTGAAAGCCTGTCTTGCGGCGGAGGAAAGCGCGCGAACGGGCGAAGTCGTAAAAATCTGATGCCGAAAACGATCGAACAGGGTTGATTTGGCGAACAGACCCTGTTGATTCGTAAAGAAGGCTTCATGCGTGATCTGTTCGTCGATTTCCTGACAATCACCCAAACTTTCGAGCGCAATTCGGAAGGTGGTGAGCAGTTGTACGGAGAAGTCCTCTTTTTTCCGGAAGTGGCGACCTTCGGGAACCGGAAGAAAGACATCGCAAAAATCCAGGAATCGATCGTCCAGAAGATCCTGGAAAATGCGGAAGGCGATGAATTGCAGCGCCGGTTTTTGCCGGAATCAGGCGTGGAGGTGGACACGGTAACCGTGGAACTGGAAGCATCGGAGCGGTCAGTGAACTGGCGGGAACCGTTGCAATTGCAGTTCGGCATATTGACATGGGAACACGGAACAGACGCGAAGATCGGGTACGTGCCCGGATTGCAAATCGAGGTGGTGGCGACGGATGCGGGCAAATTCGAGGAATTGCTGAAGGATCACATCCTGTTCGCCCTGAACCGGAAAGGGGTCCGGAATTCCCTGTTTGACCTGGCACTTCTGCAGCGGAGCGGTGACTTGGAGATCACGAAAGTGCGGTGGAACACATATCCGATGACGCCGCGGGAGCGGGACGAACAGGAATCCGAGGAGGAGGAAAAACACGTGTTGCCCGAGGTTGGAAAAAACCTCGCTGACCGGGAGGTGGATCCGGTGTTTGAGCGAAACGACGAGATCGATCAGGTCGCCTGGATGCTGGCAGGGCGGCGGGCGACGAGCGTGCTGTTGGTCGGGGAATCCGGTGTTGGGAAAACGGCGCTGGTGCATCACCTGGCTCACCGGGCGGGAGAGTTGAAACTCGGCTCGCGAAAATTTTTTCAGACCAGTGGAAGCCGGATCGTGGCGGGGATGTCGGGGTTCGGGGAATGGCAGGAGCGCTGCCGCAAGTTGGTCGAGGAGGCGAAAGAACAGAATGCGGTGATCTTTTTCGGCAACCTGCTGGAACTGCTGCAAGTGGGCCAGAGTTCTGCCAGTTCGGAGAGTCTTGGCTCGTTTTTCCGCCCGTACCTGGTGAGGGGTGAATTCCTGGCGATTGCCGAATGCACACCGGCGCAACTCGCGGTGATCGAGCAGCAGGATTCGCGGATCCTGGATGCGTTCCGGCAGTTGAAGGTGGAGCCGACTCCAACGGACAAAACGCTGAAGGTTTTACGGAAACGAGGCAGTTCAGGCCCACAAGAATCGCGGGCGAAGGTGAAAAAAGGGGCACTGGAGCGGTTGATTACCCTGCAGGAACGATATGCGGGCTATTCGGTGTTCCCGGGGAAAGCCGTGCGTTTCCTGGAGCGGGTAAGGGATTCCCGTTCGGACGAAGAGGAGCCGGAGCCGATCGATTCCGGAATGATCGACTCCGCTTTCGCGGCGGAAACGGGCATGCCGGATTTTTTGATCGATGAAAGAATCGGGATTGATCTGGATTCGGTTCGGGATTGGTTCGGTGAGCGGATTTTGGGCCAAGAAGAAGCCGTCTCGCTGGTGGTCGATACGATTGCGGCGATCAAGGCCAGGCTGACAC
>JABDJT010000518.1 GCA_013003335.1 Verrucomicrobiales bacterium
GCTCTCGACTCCATCGGTGAGGTCGTCGGAAAGACCGACGTCGAAGAAATTCTCGGAGCGATCTTCTCGTCGTTTTGTATCGGGAAATGAGTGGAACGAATCGATTGGGTCGATTTACTCCGGCAGCAAATCCGTCTCGACCCACTCGATAAATTCTTCAACGGCCTCGCGTTCTTTCTCTTCGAGATTGAAAAAGAGGAATCGTTGGAAGGTTTGTCTTTCGAAGAGAGCGCTGAGCCCGTATACCAACTCGGCGTATGCTTCGGAGGCCGCTCCATCGGTTTTCGAGCCCAGCTTGAGGACTTTGGCGAGGGCTTCGGGATCTTTTTCGCCGATCGCTTTCGTGACGAGCCCTCCGAGATCATCGATCCCGTTTGCTTTCGCCTGGGCATTTAGATCGACTCCGCCCGAACTCCAAATCAACAACTTCGCGACGCGCCGCTTTTGCTTATCTCCCACGAGGGCCGGAAATGCAGGACGGGCATTGAGATTCTTCACTGTTGCAGCCTTGATCGTCCAATTCCCGTCTTTCAACACGAAGCGATACAGGTGATCAATCTGCCGAACGGCGTCGTCGAACAGGCCGATTTCCTTCACCACTACGGTAACCGGGCCGGTATTCTCCCCGCCCTTCGAGGTGCCGAGAACTCTTCGCTGCATCGAGGCAGGCTCGGAATCCGCTTCATTGGTGATCCACGGGCCAGTCAGATGGCTGGCGATCAGGGTCGGATCGTTCGTCCAGCTTTCGCCCTTGGCGATGGCATCGGACAGCGTGTGATTCAACTTGTCTACGTCGACCGGTTTGGCTTCGTCTTCCTGGGCGAAAGCCGGCGAAAAGAGAAATGGGGCGAGAAGAAAAAACAGGTTCCGTTTCATACCGGAACAGACGCCTGAAAATCGATCCGATTCAATTTTCTTCTACGGCAGCGGGTGGCTCCTCGACCGGCGCCTGGCCTGTCGGCAAGTCATCCGGTCCCGTTCCGCCAAGGGCGGGATCAATCGGTCGCAGTTTTTCATCGAGCAAATCGACCAACACGGCTTCTCCTTCCGGGGAAACCCGCAGGTCGGCAAAGCGCCCACGATCGTACGCCTTGCCGTCGCCTTCTTCGAAGAAAAATGACTCGATCCCGAACCGGAATCCGCGGCGGTATTTGCGGTAGCTCAGGAAAATTTCGTCGTCTTTCAGTTTGGTTTTTCCGTCCCAAACCCGGTCAAATTCTGCGACGTCTTTTTCGCTAATCTTCAAAACCGCGCGCCAACGAGTTGGGTGATCCTGCGCTCGATCCCGGAACGTTTGATCACGCTCAAGGTTGTATCGGAGAACCATGTAATCCCCCTGCATAAGGGAGCGGGGATCGCGAGGGCCGAGTTCGAGGCAGATTCTCCGCCCCTCATCGACGATGCATTGTTTTTGATAGATCGCTCCGTTTACGACCGCGAGAACGATCACGAGATTGGAAAGGACAGCGAGAAAAGGAATGGTCGGTTTCATGGTGAATCATGTTCGGGTTTGTCGTCAGCAAGGAGCATCGGCTCCGGTTCATCGCGGCTGAGGAAAATTCGGACAATCAGCAGGGTCACGCCGATTCCCATCAACCAGAGAGATTTTTCAAAAAGCGGTACGCCGAGAAAGTAGTAAAAGACAATCAGGAACCAGATCAGAGCCAGGATGCCGAGCCATTCCAGCCAGCGATCACGGCGTTCGTGGGCGACGGCCATCAGTCCGACGGCGGCCGCGATTCCAGGCGCGCCGACCCAGGCCACGGCGAGGAGGACAATTCCCAGCAGGACCAGTCTCGTGGTCCCGACTGAGGTCGAAGGACGGGTCAAAAACCACAGCAGGCCGGAAAAACCGAGCGCAACGACGATCCCGGCCGGCAGACGAAACTGGCTGTAATACGAATCGGAAACCCATTGCCATTCTTCCGAGATCAGCCAGAGGAACCCGAACAAACCGATCAGGCAGGAGGTGATCGTCGGACGCCAGAAAGGTCCTGATTTCCAGCCGGACAGGCCACCAAAAACTACCGCCACGAGTAGCAAAATCCCAACAAACAAGAGGACACCTTGCCGCGCATCTCCGCAGTGAAACATGAGGAGTGCCCACACCCAGGCTACCGAGAGAAACCGCTGCACCGCGTTTCGGGACAGCCAGTAAATGATCGGGCAGAGAATCACCGCGGCGATCAAGCCACCCAGAAAGTCATCGCGGGTCAGGTCGTGGGTGCCAATCATCACGCAGAAGTAGCCCGCGAAATTCCACGCCAGTGCCAATTGCTGGGCAAAGATCCCTCTTTTGAAATGCATCAATGCTGTTCCACCGGCGAGGATGATCAGGCCGAGAAGCAGCAGCACAGTTTCCGAATTGAAGATCGCCTCGAAGCCGACGACCACCGCGCCAGTCAGAAAAACCCCTGCCAACCAGGCTCCGAAACCGAGGGCGAATCGCGCAATCCAGGGTGCATCGCTTTCCGCCTTGGAATCGGCCGCCAACAGGGCGTCGGCCCCTTCGACCGGGCCTTTCAACAGCCCAAGGGTATGAAGATCACGCAGGGTCATGACTCCCGTTTTTCCGCCTCCCCGGAAATTTGTTTCGCGGCCCGGATAATCAGGAACGCCGCGCCAGTGAACAGGCCGATCGCGCACATCCCGACCATCAGCCAGCCGAAGCCTCCGTCAAAAGAACTATCGAGAATCCATCTGGCCAGCCAGCAAACCATCGTGCCGGCTGCAACCAGCACACAGGCGCTGACGCTGATCAGCGAGGGTCGTTTTTTCGAATAAAACCAGAACCCGATCCCGACAGCGAGCATCCAGGCCAGTGTCCCCGCCCAGAACGGCCACTGTGGTTTGTCACGATATCGCCACGTTTCAAAAATCCACATCCAAACAATGATCGAAAGCCAGAACAGCGAGGTAATGACAAGCGCGATTCGAATCCATTCGCCGCGCAGCCAGGCGAAGCGTTCTTTCGACTGCAACCATTCCCATAGCACCAGCATCCCAATTGTAAAATCTGCTAAACCAAGGAAAGCAACCGGCCAAGTCACCCAGTTGTCCTTCGGCACCATTACCTGGCCCGCGAAGAGAATCAGTGCTGTTTCTGCCACCACCACCCAAAGCATCCAGAGCGGTGCGAATTTCGCCGCGAGCACCCAGAGAAAAATCAGGGCAGCCCACAACGCGAAGACTTCGAACGCATCCGCGCCGGTTTGATATACCTGCCCGAAAACTGCGATCAGCACACCGGTCAAAACCGAAGCTGCGACGAGAAGCCAGTTCCCGAGTCGCTTCCGCAATCCGCAGACCAGGGCCGCCGTGGCTGCCAGCAAAACCCCACCTTCCAGAACGCCGAACCGGAGAAAGGGCGACATTTCTTTCCAGTTCGACGCAAAGAAAAACAGCACGCCGGCCAGCAGGAAAATTCCGCCGAGGGCACCCGCCCATTTCGAAATCCAGCCTGCCCAGTCGATTGATTCCCGATAGCGGCTGAAAATCTCTTCGCGTTTTTCCGGTGACAGCAGCCCCTCCCGGTCCAACCGCTCCAATTCGGTGCGGCTGAGCGGTTTGTCGAGCGAGTCCCCGTCCTGCATTCAATCAGCCTCGCAGAAATCGAGCTGAATCACACATCGAAAGTGGAAAACTAAATATCGACTCAATCGATGCAAGCGGTGTCATTCATCACCTTTTACTACGGCCCGGTTTTCAGTTACCAGCGTTGATCGTGACGCCCGCGTTCCCGGTTCCGCCGAGCACGCCGATTCCTTCCGTAACGGCGACGGCCTGAGCAGCAGTTACGAGAACGGCTTCGGTGTATCGCTTCAAATTGGTCCACGCACTGCGCGGCACCCAAACGATATCCCCGGCTTCCAGGGGGGCGTCGGAAGCTTTGCCGCGCATGACTTCGGTGATGTTGACGACGGCGACTTTCGGTTCGTTCAGACTTCCCCGAATCACAAGCGCTTTCGACAAAATGGCATCCGGCTTGGTGCTGCCGGCGGCGGCAAGCGAGGACAAGAGCGTCGGCGCACTGTCGAAGTAGACCGGTCCGGGACGATTTACTTCGCCAAGGACATAGACCGCTTTGTGCTGGACGGAAGGTAGGTAAATGTAGTCGTTGGCTTCGACATATACGTTTTGGGACATGTCGCCCTGCTCGATCAGTTTCCGGAAATTCACAGGAACGACATCTCCGCCGCGGATCAGGATCGAGCGATCGAGATCAACCATTTCCTGGGTGTCGCCCTCGAAATCCGACTGACCGGCCGCCATTCCGCCGGCCATGGAAATCGCATCCAGAAGCGTTGTCGGTTTTTGGATCGGGTATGCTCCCGGATTCCGAATTTGTCCCAAAGTCCAGAATCGCTGGCTTTGCGCATCCGCCAAATTCACGCTTACCACGCTGTTCGGGTAATCCTCGATGAGCCGCTCAGTCAAGGCCGCCGAAATTTCCGGAATCGTGCGCCCCTTCACATTGATGCCCCCTGCCGTTTCGTAGTGCAGCATTCCATCCGGCATGACCCGCGTTGTGGCAATCGTTTTGGGATCTTCCGCCACTTCAATATTCAACACATCTCCCGGCCCAACCTTGTACGGTTCCCGGTTCGGTTTCAAAAGCCGGGGGGCAACCTGGCGATTCACATCGAGCGTCAGGAACGAGGGGCTGTTCAGCTTGTTGGTCGTGGAAACAATCTCAGCCGGACCACGCAAATCGAACTGATCTTTCGGGAGCGCGCAGCTGGACAGGAACGCGAGCGGCAAAACCGCTGCGAAGGTGAATTGGAGCAGTGTTTTCATCGGAACGAGGGGATGGAAAGGGAATGGATCCGGTTAGTCACCGGCACCGATCGAGAGCGGGTTGTAATTCTGGTTTACCACTTCGGCCGCAACGGTCTGCACGAAGGTCACGATCGCGCTGTCGACTGCATCTTCGGCGATGTGAAACGGCCGCTTGTGAACGTAGAGAATGTCGCGGTTCTGAATCGGGATATCGGCCTTTTTGCCGGTAAGAATGTCGCGAACGTTGATAACCTCGGTGGTGGGATTATGAATCGATCCCCGTACGAGCAGCACGTGCATCTTGTAGGCTTCTTTCGTGAATCCACCTGCATCTGTGATTGCGCGGAGAACGGTCAATTTGGTCGGCATCTTGCGGCGACCGGGATCCGAAACGGCCCCGAGGATGTAGTATTCATTCCGCAAGCTGGAGGCGATGAAGATGTAATCGTTCGGCTCGAGTTGCGCATTTTGGGAAAAATCGCCCTGGAAATACAACTTGCTCAAATCGACATCGAGCTTTCCGCCGTCCCGACCGACAAACGAGCGTTCCAGATCCGCCAGTTCGAAAGCGGAGCCGGAAACCTGTCCGACCTGGATACCGCGAGCGCCCGCGATCGCTTCGAGAATCGTCGTAGGCCGATCGAGAGCAAATTTGCCGGGCTCTTTTACCTGCCCAATCACTGCAATCTGCTTGCTGCCCAGTTCTGCCGGAGTCACGAAAACCTTGGCCCGCGGGTGATAGTCGCGGATTTCACTTTGAATTTTTTCACCGACTTCGTCGAGCGAGAGTCCCTCCACCCGCACACCGATCGCCTGCAAATAGGAGACCGTTCCATCCGGCCCAACCGGTACACTTTCCCGAAACAGATCCGGGCGGTTGTACATCGCAATATTGATTGTGTCACCGGGGCCGATCGTGTAAGAAGTCAGCCAGGACGGCGATTTTTTCGGCTTAACACGACGTTCTGCCGGGTTGATTTCAATTTTCTCAGGAGCAATCGGGCTCGCTGATCTCACTCGCGAAATCGGAGGCCGGGGAGACGCACTGCTTGTCCGGATTTGCGGCGATTCCTGGGCAGCCCTCGCTGAAGTGGACGGAGCTTTGCCCGGAACCCGCTGGGAAATGGGACCGTAGGCTTCCTCCTGTCGCAAAAGCCGGAGCAATTCCTGTTTATCATCGGCAATTCCGACCGAACCAGCGGCCAGAGCGGCGAGAAGGCCCAGGAGCCGTCTCCCTGCCAATCGGAAAAAATCGTGATTTGAGTGCATTTTTCGTTAAAATTAACAAAATTTATTACAATTTCCATAAATTTCAAGAATATAAAAAATAAATCAGAGTTCCGCGACCTACGTCGCATTCATCGACAATCTCGTGAAAATGCCGAAAACGAATCAACAGGGTTCGTTCGCCAAACCAACCCTGTTGGTTCGTTTTTCACCGCCAGTTGCTTGATTCTTCCCCCGTCTCGCCGCATCCTGTATCACCATGGCTGACGACACGACTTTTTTGAAGAAACTACAGGGCGAAATCGACGAATTGATTCTCCAACTGAATCTCGGAAAAGCCGACGCGGTTGATTACGTCGAGAAAAAGAAAGAATCCTTCAAATCCCTCGTCGATGAGGCCCGGGAACGCATTTCGGGGAATGAAGACGGATCTTCTTCCTCGCTGAAGCAAAAACTCGATGAATTGAAGCTGCAACTGGCTCTTGGGCGGATGGAGTCCCGCGATGCGCTGGAAGAACAACGAGGCAAAATCCATTCGGCGATCCAGGACACGCAAACAGCTTGGGAACCGGTGGAAGACGACCTGAAAACTCAATTCCACGACGCGGGCGAATCCCTCCAAACCAAGCTCGACGCACTCGCTCTCGACCTCGGAATTCGGAGAATCGTGGCCGAGGAGGAGTTGAAGTTTCAAAAAGAAAAGGTCAAAGCCGATCTGGAGGATTTGCAGTCGAAAATTGAACCGGCCATGGAGAAAGCGGGCGACAAGTTCGACGACCTCGCCGATGACGCGAAACAGGCTTTCGACAAGGTGAAGCACGGCCTGCGCTCGCTGTTTGATTGAGCAATTATTTCACCTTTCTTAACAAATCGATTCGTGCTAGGTATAAAATCCTGTCATGCCAGCCGATTCTTCCCCCGAAAACGATGCGCCCAGGCCCGCGACTCCGTTGAAAGGAATGTACGCGGAGTGGTTTCTTGACTACGCGAGTTACGTCATTCTTGAACGGGCCGTGCCCCATCTTCATGACGGCCTCAAGCCGGTCCAGCGCCGGATTTTGCACTCGCTGAAAGAGAAGGACGACGGCCGGTTCAACAAGGTGCAAAACATCATCGGCCACGCCATGCAGTATCACCCGCACGGTGATCAGGCGATCGGCGATGCACTTGTGAACATGGGCCAGAAGGAACTGGTCATGGACCTGCAGGGCAACTGGGGGAATATCCTTACCGGTGACCGGGCTGCAGCTCCGCGCTACATCGAGGTCCGGCTTTCAAAATTTGCCAACGAGGTGCTGTTCAATTCGAAAACGACCGTCTGGGCGGCGAGTTACGACGGGCGGAACAAGGAACCGGTAACCCTGCCCTCAAAATTTCCGCTGCTTCTCGCACACGGCGCGGAGGGCATCGCCGTCGGCCTCGCCTGCAAGATGTTGCCGCACAATTTTAACGAGATCATCGACGCCGCGATCGCTCATCTGAAGAAAGAGGAATTCGTCCTGTATCCGGATTTCGCCCAGGGCGGCATCGCCGATGTAACGAATTACAATGACGGTCTGCGCGGCGGAAAAATCCGGGTCCGCGCGAAGATCGAGCGGGTCAAGAAGCGTCAACTGGTCATCCGCGAGGTGCCTTTCGGCACGACCGCCGAGAGCCTGGCTGACTCGATTTTGAAAGCCAACGAGCAGGGCAAAGTGAAGATTTCGCGGATCGAAGACACCACGGCGGCCGAGGTCGAAATCAACGTTTTTTTGCCCTCCGGCGTCGATGCGGATCAGATTCTGCCGGCGCTTTACAAATTCACCGACTGCGAGGTCGCCATTTCGCCAAACGCCTGCGTCATCGACGATCAGAAACCCAAATTCCTCGGTGTCTCCGAGATTTTGAAGCACAACGTGAAGCAGACCCGGGCCCTGCTAAAACAGGAACTCGAAATTCAGCTCAACGAACTGGAGGAAAAATGGCATTTCTCCAGTCTCGAGAAGATTTTTATCGAAAAACGGATCTACCGCCGAATCGAGGAGTGCGAGACCTGGGAAGCCGTGATGGACGAAATCTGGGAGGGCTTGCGACCCTACTTGAGCTTGCTGAAACGCGAGGTCACCGACGAGGACATCGTCCGGCTCACCGAGATCAAGATTAAACGGATTTCCAAATACGATTCCTTCAAGGCCGATGAGTATTTGAAGGGCATCGAGGATAAAATCGCCGAAACGAAGCGGCATCTTCGACGCCTCACGGCCTACACCATCAAGTGGTTCGAACAACTGAAGGCGACTTACGGGAAAGACCGCCAGCGCCGGACGAAAATTCACGACGAGAACGGCAATCCCCTCACTTTCGACACCATCGAAGCGAAGGAAGTCGTCATAGCGAACGACACCCTTTACGTGAACCGGAAAGAGGGATTTGCCGGCTGGTCCATGAAACGCGACGAAGCCATCTGCAAATGCTCGCGGATGGACGACGTCATCGCCTTCTCCCGCGACGGCCACATGCGCGTGGTGAAAATCGCCGACAAAGTTTTTATCGGGAAAGACAACGTTCTGGTCAACGTGTTCCGGAAGGATGAGCCGAAATTTTACAACATGATCTACCGCGACGGTCGCGGCGGCAGAGCCATGGCCAAGCGCTTCCAGGTCAGCGGCGTGACGCGCGAGAAACTTTACGACCTGACCAAGGGCACGCCCGGCACGCGCGTATTGTGGCTTTCCGAGCACGAGACCGAGGACGAAGCGTCGGCACTGACGGTCCGCGTGCACCTGAAACCGGCCTTGCGCCTTCGGAACGTCGTCATCGATTTCAATTTTGGGGAACTCGCCGTCAAGGGACGCGCCGCAAAGGGAAATATCATTACAAAGAACGCCGTCGACCGCGTCGTCCGAATCCCGAAAGGCGAACTCGAACTGGTCACCGTCGAGGAAGAGGAAAAACCGGCCCCTTCAAACGCGAAGCGTAGTTCCACCAACAAGGCGAAGGTCACTCCCAAGCCCAAAGGCAAAAAGAAAGCCGCCGCGAAGAAAAAAGCTCCGACGAAAAAGAAGGCTGCGGTCAAGAAAAAGGCGCCGGCAAAGAAGAAGTCGGCGCGGAAGAAGAAGTGAACGCCTTCACGAACCAACAGGGTTGATTCACCGAACCAACCCTGTTCATTCGTTTCGAGGCGGTATCAGGCGGCGGCGGCCGGGGCGGGACCGCCGAAGTCACCGTTGCCAAACCAGTTCCCGCGCAACTGCTCGCTGAGCATTTGCTTCGCGCGGTGAATCAGAACCCACAGGTTCCCTTTCGAAATGTTCAAAGCCCGCGTGATTTCCTCGGTGGAAAATCCCTGCATCTCACGCATTCGAAACGCCTGTCCCATGGTTTCGGGCAATTGCTCGACTGCCTCATCAAGGTCATCCATGAATTCATGGCGTTCGGCCGAAGCGACCGGTTGCAAATCCGTCCGTTCGTCCGGCCGGCGGTCAATCCAGGCGATCTGGCCCCCGTCGTCATCAAAAACCCCGTCGAGATCGGTTGTCAAAACCGACGGACGACGACCGGTTTTCCGGTAGTGATCAATAATCTTGTTCCGCAAAACGCCGGTGAGCCAGGTCCGCTCGTGGCAGGCGCCGCGGAAATTTTTGCGGCCGTTCCAGGCAGAAAGAAACGTGTCCTGGACCAGGTCTTCCGCTGTCCCGAAATCGGAAACCCGCTGAAGGGCGAACCGGATCAGGTATTCGCGGTACAATTCATCCCAACGGGACGGCTCCAGGACACGCCCGGGCTTATTGTGGGAAGGTTTCGCTTTTGCTTTCGCAGTGGCTGTCATTTTTCTGGTTGGTTTTTGGTTCTTAAAATCAGGTTACGCTTGTCGGCTTCGACTTGGCCTGCGTTGGGAAAAACAGACTAGTCTGTCTTATTTGTAGTAAAAAAAGGTTTCATCGATCTCGTTCCGCCTCGCAAATCTCGCGCGCCGCCCTGCAGGCAGTTCGGGCCGGCCATGTCGCCCGCAAATTCTGGGACTCGCTGGTCGCGCCGGAAAACAGTAGAAAAAGTTGATCGGCCAATTGAGAGGCTCGTTCTCCCGATCTCGCAAATTCCCCCGTCAATTGTCGGAAGAACTGGCGAATCGAGTCCTTGTGACTCTCGATTTTCCCCCGAATCCCGCAACACCCGGAGTCCACCACAGCTGCTGTATTCGAATACGGACAGCCCCGGAAGTCGTTTGCTTTCAGGAATGGCTCGATCCCTTCAAAATAGGAAACGATCTTGTCAACGGGGTCTCCTGCGGAATCCAGAATCTCGCTGCGAATCTCTTCCGAACGTTCATGGATCGTTTGCAACCAGGCCTCGCAAAGATCGGTCTTCGATTTGAAATGCTGGTAAAAGCTCGCCTTCGCCGTTTCGGCTTTCTCGATGATCTCATTGATGCCTACTTCGGAGAAACCACGCTCCTGGAACAGCCGCGTGGCTGTTTCCAACAATCGATCTCTGGCACCTGTTTTGCGCATCGTGAGAACACCATAAACAGACAGACCTGTCTGTAAAGTGATTTTTTTGGGAAAATATATTTTTGCAGGACTGATCCAAATTTTACGCCAAGACAAAAATCGTCACTTGCGCCATAATTCAGCCATGAGTGACAATTCCCCCCATTCCTATTCTTTTGGCGGCCGCGGCCGAACGAATCGCACCGGGATGTCC
>JABDJT010000524.1 GCA_013003335.1 Verrucomicrobiales bacterium
ACATCGTGCCGCAGGCGAGGAAAGAGGTTCGGCTTCTGAATCGTCGACTGGAGGAAGCGGGGAAACAGACTCTTGCGATTCGTGAGGTGGAGGGAGCGGATGTGTTGACACCGGGGCAGCTTGGAAGTCCGGCGGGGAAAAACGCCATCCTGAAGCTGCGGGAATTATTCGGAAAGGACGAAGTCGATGGAGTGTTTTGGATTACATCGATGAAAGGGAAGCAGGATGGAAACGGCTTTTTTGAACTGGAAAAGCTGCTGAAAGCCAAACCGGGGCGGCAGTTGAATATTCGCCACATTTGGCCGGAACAAATTCTCGCCGGAAGCGCCTGGCAGAAAGATCGCGGTCATCAGGCGCGGGATCCGCTGCATCCGGAAGGGTTCCCGACAGAATGGCTGAAACCGGTGCAGGCATCCAGTGGTTACGTAATTCGAGCCTGGCGTGCGCCTCCGGCCGATTTGCTTGATCACTGGGGAGCACCGGACCGCCAGCTGTGGCAGGAGACTCTTCGGATGCGATACGGCATTCGTTTCGTGCGGGCCCGGGAACGTTGGTATTTGCGGCCGTACGGATTGGACCTGGTCGCCCGCCAGACCCTGGTTCCGTTCTTTTCGGAAGAGTCCCGGAAAGCGCGGGACGAGGAGGTGTTTCGGGAGCTTTGCCAGCGCGGATCGATCGAGGACGATTTGCAACAGATCAAAGGGGAGCGCATTGGAGCGCTGTTTGCGTTTGGTTTTCGCGAACGGGACGCGCTGGATGAAAAGCGGTCGACGCCGGACCGGACAGCTCCGGGAATCGACTACGTGCGGCAAATTCGGGCACTGACAGACGAATTTCGGTCTCACCGTGAGAGACACGAGGCCAACCCGAACCGGGTGTACGAGACGGTATTTATGCAGACGAAGCGTCGGATCTCGAATCGACCGTCCCCCGAAGAAGTTGCCCAGCGGGAGAAGTTCTCGCGTGCTGCCGCACGGATGATCCGCGATGAAAAACTCGATGCGCTTTACCTGATGACCAACGGCTTCGTCGATGAAAGACCCTACGGGGAATTCAGCATGGCTTATGAGCCTCTCGCCCAGTTTCTTTTCGACACAAAAACCCGGCTCTACGTTCGAGTCCCGTTCGAAGTCGGAATTGCTCCGTATGAGTTGCAGCAAATGGCCGTGGCGAGTGGCGGAGGCGTATTTTTCGGGCCCGGTTCTGAAGCGGATGCGGACTTCGAGACAGGCCCGGTGAAAGGGTCATGGCCGCGGCGGGAGTGACTCGGCGGTTGCCTTTTCGGAAATCACAGCGAAAATCGAAATTCAGTTTCACCGCAGAAATGAACTTCACCGCGCCATCTCACAATCCAAAATCCCTCTGCCTCATGGCCCGGGCGGATCGCGGTATGGCGGCGTTTCAAGTTGTCCGAATTCTACCGAAACGAACCCCGGACAGGTTTTTGCGAATGAAAACGACTCTCTGATTTTCAGTAAGACACAGATTTTTCTTTTCCCGCAACCCTGTCCGGCCCAAGAACCGGACAGGGTTTTTTTGTGTCCACCGGAGGAAAACCCCCATGAAGAAAACGCCCGTCCATCCTCAACCCCCCCCCGAGAACGACATCGCGAGCGAGTCGCTGTTGCAGCAGATTCGCGCGATGCCGCGCCCGGTTTGGGTGCTGTTTGCCGGTGTGTTCATCAACCGGTTCGGGACTTTTGTGGTCCCGTTCCTGACGCTTTACCTCACCGACGAGGGCTACACAGCCTGGGAGATTTCGGCTGTCATCGCCTCGATGGCCGTCGGCGGGATCCTTTCCACCGGCGTGAGCGGGCGCCTGTCCGATTTGATCGGCCGGAAAAACACCATGTCGATCGCGTTGATCACGGGCGGGATTTCCATGCTGCTAATGTGGCAGGCTGAATCGTTTAGCGGCTATTTGATCACTGCGTTTCTCGCCGGGGCGACCCACCAGATGTATCACCCGGCGGCCAGTTCGCTGATGGCAGATGTCGTGCCGTCCGCGCGCCGCGTGACAGCCTATGCGATCGTGCGCTGGGGCATTAACCTCGGCTGGGCCTGCGGTATGGCGGCGGGCGGTTTCCTCGCGGAGAAAAACTATGCCTACCTGTTCATCGGGGATGCGGCGACGTCGATCAGCTACGCGCTGATCGCGATGTTTCTATTACCGCAGGGAGTGCGGACTACCGTGAAAAAAAGCCGCTGGGCGCCTGCGATTCGGCACATGATCCGGAACCGGGCGTTCGTTGCGTTTTTCTTCGCGAACCTGCTGGCCGTCTCCACGTTTTTCCAGTGGAGCATTTCTGTGGCGCGACTCGTGACGGATCTGGGTTATGAAAAATGGGTATACGCGTTGATCATGTCGGCAAACGGCCTGCTGATCGCGATTTTTGAAATCCCGATCAGCCAGCTGTGCCGGCATTTGAATCCGCGCCGCGTGATCGCTTTTGGCTACCTGTTTTGCGGAATCGGCGCGTCAATGTGTGGACTCGCTTCGGGGTGGTTGATCGTCTTTTTTGCCATGGTGGTTTTCACGCTGGGCGAAATGGTGAGCATGCCTGTTTCCGGCGCTTACATTGCCGATTTGGCACCCGAAAAAATGCGGGGTCGCTACAACGCGATGACCGGATTTACCTGGGGCGTGGGCCACGGCATCGCCCCACTGGGACTGGTGTTGTACGAGAAAAACGACACTCTGCTCTGGCTGGCCATGTTGCTGGTCGGATTCGGATCAGCCGCCTGCCTGATCGGTCCGTGGTCGCAGCGAATCCGGTAGGAGCGTCAAATTTTCGCCGGAAGCAGGTTTGCCGTGGCGGGCGGGCCTGCTATTCTGGCACGTCATGCGCCTCGAAAACAAAACGATTCTCGTCACCGGTTCGACCACTGGCATCGGAAAAGCGATCGCAAAAGCCTGTCTCGATGAGGGCGCGGAGGTGTTGATTCACGGGCTGGAAGCGGACTTGGCGGAGCAAACCTGGGCGGAACTCGATCCGGAACGCAACCGCAGCGACGTGTTGATCGCGGACATCACCGATCCCGGCGCGGGAAAAAAAATCGTCGATGCGGCGATCGCCCGGTTCGGCAAAATCGACGGGCTGGTCAACAACGCCGCGGCCGTTGGCACGGGAAACATTCGCGACACGGATGAAGCGAAGTGGGACAAGTTTCTCGACACGAACGCGAAAGCCCCGTTTTTCCTGATCCAGGCCGCGCTCCCGCATCTCGAAGACTCGCATGGCTGCGTCGTGAATATTGGCTCGGTCAACGCGCATTGTGGCGAACCGGATTTGCTGCCCTACTCGATATCGAAAGGGGCGCTGCAAACCATGACCCGAAATCTCGGCGACACCCTGCACCGCGAATTCGGCGTGCGGGTCAACCAGATCAATCCAGGTTGGATTTTGACCGAGAACGAGCGTCAGCGGAAGCAGGAACAGGGCCTTCCGGAAGACTGGCCGAAACAGCTCGGCGATTTTTTTGCCCCGAGCGGACGGATTTTTCAGCCGGAGGAAATCGCGGCGGCGGCAGTCTATTTCCTCGGCAACGAAAGCGGCCCCGTCAGCGGGGCCATCCTCGAAATCGAGCAGTATCCGATGATTGGGCGCAATCCGCCGAAGGAGGTGGGCTGAAATCTCACTTCAACCCGTTCTCCAGCCAATACAATCCGCTCCGGCCCGGGCAAACCAGGTCGATATCGCCGTCGCCATCAACATCGCCGGCGGCGGGGCCGAGACCGAATCCGATCGAGTCGCTTTTGGAAATCGTCCCGCGCCGCCACATCCCGGCTTCGACGTCGAACTGGTATCGGTGAATCGTCTTGATGTCCTCCGCGCCGGGATCTTTCCCGTCGTGGGCATAATAACGTTTCCCGCAGACAAATTCGGAGATGCCGTCTTCATCGAGATCGATCCAGATCGGCGTGTGACCCTGTGACCACGAACGGTCGATCACGCGGTGGTCAAACGTTCCGGGTGCGGTCTGTTCCTCCCAGAAAACGCCGTAGCCATGGGCGTTCGACCAGATCAAATCGTTGTCGCCATCACCGTCCGGATCAGCCACGATGATCGGGACGCTGGCCTTGTGGGGCAGGGTGAAATCCGCATGCCATTTCCATTCGCCGGCGAGCCGGTCCTGCGGTGCTTCCAGCCAGCCTTTGATCCCGATCACATCCGCGCGTCCATCGCCATTCACGTCGCCGTATCCGATGCCATGCCCGGCGACTTCTTCGGGGAAATCGATCTTGTGAAATTTGGCGAAGGTATTGCCGTTCTCGAGCTTTTCCGGCCGGCAATGCCACCAGGCGGCGAAGCGCGCCCCGTTTGGGAGAATATCGAGATGGCCGTCTCCGTCGATGTCGTGGAGGTGGCCGGTTTCCATCGCGCCGGGCAAACCGATAATGTGCTTGGGCCAGGGCTGCGACAAATCGGCCGGGTGCTCGACCCAGTAAATCGATTTGCTCCGGTAATTCACGTTGATGAAATCCGTGTCGCCGTCACCGTCGATATCATAGGGCAAATGCGAATAGCCGTCGTATCGGCCGCCGAGCTCCGCGACTTCGCGCACGAAGTGTTTCGTCCAGGAATCGGAGTTGTTGCCCGGATTTTCATACCAGAACCCTCCGCAGATGATGTCC
>JABDJT010000565.1 GCA_013003335.1 Verrucomicrobiales bacterium
TTTGTAAATCGCTTCGACGCTGCGGTTTTCGCGCCGGGAAAGGATTTCGGGGCTGTGGCCCTCGTGGTAATAACCCTGAACCAGTCGCCGTGCTTTTTCGTTCAGCTTGCCGAGGCAGGTTGCGAGATGTCTCTCGAGGGAGGAATCGAACTCGTCTTCGCCTTCCACCTCCTGTTCCAGAACCTCGACGGCTTTTTGAGAAAGTTGCGCGCGTCGGGTTTCTTTGGCCAGAAAGCGCCGGGTTTCGATGCGGGCAAACCCCATTGCCCAGTTCAAAAAGGGGCGGTCAGAGTCGTAGGTCTCGAACTGTCGCCAAAGCGCGACTGCCGTTTCCTGCAGGATCTCCCGGGCATCAGTTCGATGCGGAACAGTGACCAGGATTGCGCGCAGCATGACCGGCTCGCTCTCCAGGAGCAGTCGGGTGAAGCGTTCGTGATCGTTGCTGGAATCGGCTTCAGACATTCGAAAAGAATAACTTTTAAGACAGGTCCATGGTAGGACGCAATTTTTGGACAAAAAAGTGAGCTAAATTTGCGTGCTGGCACCCGGATCAGCCGCGCATTGACCGGTCGAGGCCACCTGTCTAGGATCCCCGCCATGAAAGTGCATTTCTATCTTTGCGGGCTGTGGGCGGTGAGTCTGACCCTGCCCGCTACCGGTGAAGAACCGCTGAACCGGATTCACTTCGGCTCCTGTGCCAAGCAAACCGAACCAATGCCGATCTTTCAGAACATCGTGGAGGATCGGCCGGAAGTGTTCCTGATGATCGGTGACAACATTTACGCCGACACCGAGGACATGACCGTCATGCGGGCAAAATACGCGAAGCTGAATGCGGACCCCGGCTTTTCCCTGCTCCGCGCCACCTGTCCCATCCTCGCGACCTGGGATGACCATGACTTTGGCCGCAATGATGCAGGAACGGAGTATGCGAAGAAGCGGGAGTCCCAGAAAATATTTTCGGATTTCTGGGGGGATTCTTTGAGTTCGCCGCGCCGGCAGCGCCCGGGAGTCTACGACGCCCACATTATCGGGCCCGAAGGCCGGCGCGTGCAGATCTTACTCCTCGACACGCGCTACTTTCGCGGACCGCTCAAGACAGGCGAACGCCGCGTGGGCGGCCCCTATTATCCGAACGACGATCCGGCCGTGCCCATGCTGGGCGAGGCGCAGTGGCAGTGGTTGGAGGAACAGCTGAAGCGACCGGCCGAGATTCGAATCATTGCTTCGAGCATCCAGTTCATCGCCGAGGCAGCAGGGCAGGAGACCTGGTCGAACCTGCCGGCCGAACGCCGGCGGATGATTGATCTCATCGCGAAAACGAAAGCGTCGGGAGTTGTTTTCGTCAGCGGTGACCGGCACTGGTCCGATCTGTCGGTGCAGCGGAAGAATGTCCCGTATCCACTCTACGACCTCACTTCGAGCAGCCTGAATCAGCCGCACAAACGGGGAACACCGACCGAGAACCGATACCGTGAAACCGACAAAACCTACCACCAGGTGAATTTCGGCGTCGTGGTGATCGATTGGGAAGGGGACGAGCCGACCCTCGAGGTGCGCATTCAGGACCTGGAAAATCAAACCCGGATTCGAAAGCGGATCGGGCTGAGCGAACTCCAGCCAGCCCGGAATTGACGGCCGGAGCAAACCCGAATCAGCCCATGAGTCGCAAGCCATTCGAGCCAAAAGGGGTCATCCCGGCCTGTTTTACTTCGAAGGAACCGACACCAAGGTCGCCGAAGCCGAAATCGTGCTCTCCGCCATCTCCACGTCCGGCGTAGATTTCGCCAACTACACCTCCTCAACCTGGGATATCAACGGCCTGACCGATCCCGTGAACCAGGACATCGTCTACGCCCAGGCCATTCCCGAGCCCGGCTCCGCACTCCTCCTTCTAATCGCTCTCGCCGGCCTTTTCTGGGGCCATCGGCCTGTGCGAAAAGCGGCGGCGTGACGGTTTTCGTCGCGGGCTCACCTGCCTGCGCCCTGAAAAAGTTCCACCGGGTTCTAAAAACGCCATTCTCTCCCTGTTAGGAACTCCAGTCTGTCGTGCGCAGGCGTGCTGCCTGTGCTCCGACCGCGACCAGGCTCGCTATCGCTGAAGTTGTTTTCACGAACCAACAGGGTTCGTTCTCCGAATTGACCCTGTTGATTCGTTTTTTGCGGACAACTGTTCAAATGAACTTTCATCTTGACGGAAAATCATTCGGATTGGTAAAATTCTCCGGTCGTTGCAGTGAACCGCGAAAAACGCGGTCACTGAACTTTGGATGGACAGCAAAAACGCTGGATACAAAGGTGTTTAGCAGACAAAACTGTTCGATAAACAACTTGTTGGGCAAAGGATTCCGATGGACCAGATTGATACAAAACAGATGGATTTGCTCGAAAGGTTGGCGCGTGTCGACGGACCGATTGAGACCCAGACGGAAACCGCAAATCGGATTTCGGATCCCAATTTTGTCCGCACAAACCGCGAAACGCGACTGTGGCTCTCACATAATGGAGACCTTAGGGCGATGCACGAAATCGCCGTTGAAGATTACGTTACTTCGCGACATGCGATATTGGACTTGGGCATTCTTCGGACCGGCTTGGCGCTCGCCGCCCAATCAATTGAGAAATTTCTGAAGAGCTACCTCCTCGCGTCCGGACTGACGATAGGCGAGACGCGCCAACACAGCCACAGAATTGTTGATTTGCTGGAAAAAGCGCATGAGAGGACAGGCCAAGACCACCTTTTGGACTACTCAGGTTTTTGTGAGAATCTTCAGAAATGGTATAATTCCCGATATCCAGATTCGAATGACCCTGCCTTGCGATGGATGCGGAATGCCGTTCCAGAGTTTGACCGATTTGTATGTTTCCTAGAGGAGCACATTCCTTTGCCAACAGACATCGAACACCTTAAATTCGGAGGTGGCGATTTAGGCCATAGCTGGTCTTCGATCTTCGTGCGTTTATTCGGCGATACGTTTAGTCAGCATAGGGCCGCACTCTTAAGCGAAAACGGAGCGCTGATCACACGTATTGCAGAATTCGAAACTCGATTCCTCTCAGATCGTTTGGCAGCAGGATTACCCGCAACTACGTTACGAGAAAGTAGGGAACATTCACAGCGCGTGGAGGCAATAATCAACGAATTTCAAAATGATGCCCAACAAGCAGACGCAGCCGACCGCGATCAAGCCGACAGTTGACTTGAATCATTCTGGCGCGGCGGCTGGTCTAAAACGTTCACAGGTGAAACTCTGCCCGGATGTACCGCCCCCAGCGAAATGATCGTGCGGCCCGATCGTCCGCCTGATACCATCCGGCATGCAGAATATCCGGGCCGCCTCGGTTCAATTTCAACACCGCTCCGGCGACACGGGCTGGAATTTTGACCGTGTCCGCAATTTCACCCTCATGGCGGCGGACAAGGGAGTCGACCTGATCGTGTTTCCGGAAATGTGCCTGACCGGCTATTGGCATGTCCGGAATCTCGATCGGGGCGAAATCGAAGACCTCGCCGAACCGGTTCCGGACGGCCTGCTTTGCCGAAAATTACTCGCTCTCGCTTCCGAAACGGGAATCACGATCGGAGCCGGCCTGATCGAAACCGATGGCGAAGGTCGATTGTTCAACAGCTACTTTGTCGCGATGCCCGACGGCTCCCACGCCTGCCACCGCAAGCTCCACACCTTCATCAGCGAGCACATGGAATCCGGTTCGGACTACACGGTTTTCGATGACGAAGCGCACGGCTGCCGCCTCGGCGTCCTGACCTGCTACGACAACAACATCGGCGAAAACGCCCGGATCACCGCGCTGATGGGCGCGGAAATCCTGCTCGCGCCGCACCAGACCGGCGGCTGCGAGACGCCCAGCCCGCGTTGCATGGGCCTGGTCGATCCGATGTTGTGGGAAAATCGCGAGGCCGATCCGGGATCGATCGAGGCCGAATTTCGCGGGCCGAAGGGGAGGGAATGGCTGCTGCGCTGGCTGCCTTCCAGAGCACACGACAACGGGATGTTCCTGATTTTCTCAAACGGCGTCGGCCCGGACGACGGCGAAGTCCGAACCGGCAACACCATGATCCTCGATCCCTACGGCGAAATCCTGGCTGAAACCTGGGCGGCCCGCGATGAAATGGTCATCGCCGATCTCGAGGCATCTCGACTCGAAAACTGCACCGGCCGACGGTGGATCCAAACGCGACGACCTGATCGCTACCACGCTCTCTGTGTTCCGACCGGCGGGGAAGCGGACACACGGACCGTCCGGTTCGCCGGGAAGGGAAACGAGAGGTAGAAACCGAACAGGAAGGCAGTCCGTTGCCGTTTCGGGCAGCCTACTCCTGCATTTTGCAATTCAATCCCTGCAGTTTGCAAATTGACTTCCGCCGTCCCGGTCAGGATCGGCGCGCGGGGGTTTTCGATCGAGGGCTTGTGGTGAACGAGTTGTGGAAGAAACGCGCAGGAAAGGCCGTGATGGCATCCTTCGAGCGTTTGTGGACTGCAAGCTAATTGACACATGAAAAACCAACCAACACTTCCCACCTTCTTCGCCATCGCGGCACTTTTCACAACGGGCGTCGCTCTTTCCGGCGATTCGAAAGCCCCGATCGACTACGCTCCTCCGGTCGTTGAAGACGTTTACAGCTGCTTCACACCCGGTTTTGAATTCTCCGGCTTCGTGGCCGGTCTCGTTCCGGACGGTGCCGGCGACGACAATCTCGGAGGCGGCGCAGCCCTGAGTTACTTTTACACGGAATCCTTCGGCTTCGAACTGAGCTACTCGGTTTTCGATACCGATCCAAGCGAGGAACACCTCGCGACCCTGAATGCCGTTTACCGGTTTGTGGGTGACGGAGCCTGCATCGCCCCCTACGTGAAAGCGGGCGGCGGCGTTCTGACCAACGGATCGACCGCAGGCGTTTACAACGCCGGTGCCGGTCTCGACATCCGGTTCCAGGACTGGGACAACGTGGGAATTTTCGCCGACGCAACCTACAACTGGGTGGAGGACGACAGTCACGAAGACTTCACCTTCATCCGCGCCGGATTCCGAATCAAATTCTGAGCGACCACCAGAGCGGTCCCGGAAAACAAGCAAAAATCCAAAATACCCGAATGCGTGTCCTGAAAGCCGGGGCGGGATCATTCCTGCTCCGGCTTTCTGCATTCCGGAAAAGCACCATGACACGATATGCCACGAGTCTCAGATGCAGCCGGGGGCAAAACAGGAAACTTTAGGAATATGGAAACCAGGAAAGAAAAAGTAGACAGCCTCGAGCGGCAGAAATCCCTCCGCTTTCTGCAGCCCATTCAGAAACGGGAGGATGAAACCGGCGCGGAATTTGCCACACGAGTCATGCGGGACATGGCCCGCCAGGCGAAGAAGCGGCGGGAACTTCTCGAGCAGCAACAAGAGCGGGACGAGCAGGAATCCTGAACCGGCTTACCCGAATCGGACGACGTAAACCGGCGGAAGATGGGAGGAGATTTCCGTCCAGGAATCCCCGCCGTTTTCCGAGATCCACAGCCCGCCAGTCGTCGAACCCATCACGAGGACATTGCCGGTCGAGTCCACTTCCAGCGCGTGCCGATAGACCAAATCGTAGGCGGGAGGCGAGGGGAGTCCACGGGTTAGCGGGTCGAAGGAATTTCCGCCGTCCCGGGTGCGGTTGACGATGAATTTTCCATCAATTGGATAG
>JABDJT010000003.1 GCA_013003335.1 Verrucomicrobiales bacterium
GAACGAAATTCAAAACCGGGGCCTTCGTGGTTGATGCTTTCGGGCCGTTCGATTGAGGGCTTCGGATCTATCTTCCCTTTGCCGAGTTCCTCCGGCACGGGAATTTCCAGCGCGATATCTTCGTCGAGAATCTCGAATCCATAGGGCTTGGCCGTGATTCCGCCCAACCATTCACCGTCGGCATACTCAATCCGCTCGATCTTCTCACCTGGTGAAAAACGGCCCCAGTTTTCGCCTCCGGCTCCCATCCTGACGGTAATGAAGTGCCTGCCCGGCTCAAGGTTTTCCTTGGCATGGGTTGGAGCAATTCCGTCACCCCGGACGACCGTGATTTCCGGAAACGGAATCGCAAACTGGTGACCTGGGGAAATCTCAAACCGGACGAATCCGTTGTGATTGGAATATCCTCCGGTAGCCGTCGGAGCGCCCTCCGGCATAATGTAGGGGTGAATTGCCTGGCTCCGAAAAGTTGCCCTGATTGACTTTTCTGACACGTTTCTCACCACGAAATAGAATTTTGATCGCTCGTTGAATTTCACCTTTTCCGGCCCGGTGATCGCCGCCTGCAGACCCTTTTTTTGCTGACCCCAGGCTGTTTCCGGAATTTCCGCAATGCCTTCCGGTCGAGCTGCCTCAGGGTCGAATCCCTTTTGATACTCGATTTCTTCGGCAGCCAATTCCATTCCGCAGACCAAAGCAAAAAATCCAATTCCAATTCCAATCTTCCTCATGACAATCAAGACCCTTTCCATGGGGAAAGCTTAGAAATTTTTTGTGGAATTCCGATCATGTCAAAATTTTCAAATCTCAAATGGCCAAGGTTGGAATGCCGAATCAACCCTGCTCGTTCATAGCAGGGAGCAAAAGGAAAATTCTTCGGCGGCCTGTTCGATTCTCGCTATGATTGGCTCCATGAAATTTCACAGCTGGAACGTGAACGGACTGCGCGCCGTCTTAAAAAAAGATTTCGACTGTTACGTTGAGGAACACCAGCCGGATTTTCTCCTGCTTCAGGAAACCAAGGCCCAGCCCGATCAAGTGGATGAGTTGCCGTTTCTGAAAGACTGGAAGGGACACTGGAACTCGGCGGAGAAAAAAGGTTATTCGGGAGTTTTGACGTACACGCGGGAGGAACCACTGAACGTGACGCTCGGGCTGGGAGTCGAGGAGCACGATCTCGAAGGTCGCGTTATCACGCTCGAGTTTCCGGATTTTTTCCTCGTGAATGTCTACACCCCGAATTCACAGAATGAACTTCGGCGCCTGGATTACCGGATGAGGTGGGATGCCGATTTCCTGACGCACATGAAAAAACTGCAGAAGAAGAAACCGGTCATTTTCGCGGGGGATTTGAATGTGGCGCACACAGAAATCGACATCGCGCGCCCGAAGGCAAACCGGAAAAATGCGGGATTCACTGACGAAGAACGGGCCGGTTTCGACAACATCGTGTCCGCCGGCTTCACCGACAGCTTCCGCCATTTTCATCCCGACGAACCGGAACACTACAGTTGGTGGAGCTACCGGGCCGGGGCCCGGGGGAAAAATATCGGATGGCGCCTGGATTATTTTTGCGTAAGCGAAGGTCTGATGGACCGGGTTAAGTCGGCCCGGATCCTGAAAGATCAATTGGGATCGGATCACTGTCCCATCGAACTGGTCCTGAGTTGAGTGCCCCGTTTCGGGAAAGATTTGAACGCGTCCGTTTTTCTGGCATAATCGCTGCCGCCAGTGACAAGAGTTTTTTCCATTCTCCTTCTTTTCCTTTCACCCTTTCGGGCATTCTCTCAGGATGCCGCTGCGAAACCGGAAACGGAAAAACTGAACCTGGACGAATTCCCGGGCGAAATCGTGGAAAAGGTCGTCATTCCCGTTCCAGCGGAAGTCTTTGCCGTTCTGGATAAGATGGACGAGCCAAACTGGGCGGGGCAAATCCGAATCCCGGAAGACGGAGCGCGCCCGAAGACAGACCGGGTGTTGCTGGCCTTCGAATTCGGCTCCTTCGTCGCGGAGGGGTTTGTCGCCGTGCAGGCCGGTCACGTGGATGAAATCAAGACCATCGGTGGTCGCGCCCTGAAACTCGGAAATGCGTTGGGACTGGGCGATGCCGTCGAGCCTCACAGCAAAAGCATCGTCGAAGCCGCCGAAGCAGGGGACTGGAAGCGCGTCCGCAGCGAGTTGGATTTGACCCAGGCCACCGTGCGAAAAACGATGGAGAGACTTCGGGACGACGACCTTGGCAGCCTGAGCAGCCTAGGCGGGTGGGTGCGCGGGACCCATGCTTTGACGTCGCTCATCAGCGAAAACTACAGCCGCGACAAAGCCGAATTGCTCAATCAACCGGACCTGGTTCAGCATTTCATCGATGCGATCGACGGCATGAGTGAGCCGGTAAAAACCCACGCGGATGTTGTGGCTGTCCGGGCCGGACTGTCGAAAATCCACGAACATCTCGCTGCAGCGGCCACCGGAACCGAAATTTCAGCGGAAACCGTCTCTGCAATCGGACAGATTTGCGAAAATCTTTTGCGCCGCTACTATTTCCCACCAGCCGCTGCAGCCCCGCCGGAAGCCGCTGACAATTGATTCATGAAGGCCGCTGTCCCCAATTCGAACCGCCTTCGGCTCGCCAGAATCACCGTGTGCATGTCGCTTCTCCTCGTTTCCGGATGGTTCGTGAGGGCCACTTTGAACGAAGCCCTCTCGATCGCCTTTGAAATCGCGGCACCCTACGTCGAAAAGGAAAAATTTGAAGTGCGCGAGGACAACTGGTCCGGAGAAATTCCGGCAGGTGAATCCAAACTCGTGCGCCACCAGCTGTTTCGCGGCAATGAATACTGGTTTTGGCTCGCCTCCAGTTTCGATACCGCCATCGTCAGGGTGGAAATTTTTGACAAGGAAGGTAACCCGGCCGGTGTTGAATCCTTCGCTGAAAAAAACAAAGCCGGCGTCCGGCTGCTGCCGCAGAAAACCGGGATATATTTTATCCGCGTAACGGTCAAAGCGGAGAAAAAGGAAAGCTCAGACATACTCGACTGGGGACTGGTATATGGCTACCGGTGAGGAGACGATTCAACGAAACAACAGGATTGGTTTGGCAATCGAACCCTATTGGTTCGATTTTCGGTTTTCCCGAAATCAATTGAACAGAAAGCCGAATCTCGTTTCCCATCTGCCCACTCATTTTCGTTTATGACCACAACCCTCGAGTTTGAAAGCCCGCACTTTCTCCAGTCGCTCTTTGCTCACGACCTGGGTCTTCTGAAGCAATTGGAGGAAGCACTTTCGCTGACCGTTACGACACGGGACGGCTGGGTGCGCCTCGATGGTCCGGATGACCAGGTCGAGCGCGCTCAAAAAGTGTTTTCCGAATTGGAGAAAGCCCGCCGAAAAGGGGGGGAAATCAGCCCCCACACGTTCCGGTTCGCCCTCGAAACGGCGGTCGAAGAGGAGAGCGACACCGATTCGGTGGCTGAATTTGCCGAGTTCAAATTACTCGGTTCACCCACCAAACCTCCCGTATCTCCCCGCACCAGGAATCAGCTCTCCTACCTCCGGGCATTGCAGAACCACGATGCCACGTTCGGGATTGGTCCAGCCGGAACCGGCAAAACTTTTCTGGCGATGGCATTCGCCCTCGACATGCTGAAAAAACGGGAGATTGACCGGATCGTGCTGACCCGGCCCGCTGTGGAAGCGGGGGAAGCCCTTGGATTCCTGCCGGGTGCTCTCGAGGAAAAGGTTCTGCCATATTTGCGACCGTTGTACGATGCGCTCAACGACATGATCGAAACCGCCGAAGCGCGGAAATTTGCCGAAAAAAATCTGATCGAGATTGCTCCGCTGGCTTATATGCGCGGACGCACTCTGAATCGAGCCTGCGTGATTCTGGATGAGGCTCAAAATTCCACGCGCGAGCAAATGCTAATGTTTCTGACCCGGCTGGGTGAAGACTCGAAATGCATCGTCACCGGCGATCCTTCGCAAATTGATTTGCGCCCGGCCAAGCGTTCCGGCCTTCTTGAGGCGATGCGACTGTTGAAGGGAATCGAGGGTGTGAATTTCACTGAATTCGAAGGGCGGGACGTGGTACGGCATCCGGGCGTGCGCCGGATTATCAAGGCCTATGATCAGGGACGCGATGCGGAAACCTCTCCTAACGGACGCAGCTCTTAAATTTCTGCAAAAAAGCAGAGCAATTTTTCGAAAATTACGATACACTACGCGCCGTCGCGCCAAATAGCCGCCTGATGGAGGCATGGCCGACACCTCTCCAAACCAAACCTCCCAAACATCCAACCACGAATACCGTGAGCAGTCATTTATCCAACGACATTCAAATCGAAGGCGATCTTAACTGTGCCTCCGATCTCATTTTCGACGGCAGCATTAAAGGAAATATTCATTCCAAAGGCAGCCTGACCATTGGCCAGAACGCATCCGTAACCGGCGATCTTCAAGCTGAAAAAGCCGTTATCGAAGGAAACGTCAACGGAAACGGCACCTTTTCACAATGCCGGCTGGCACCGACTTCCGTTATTTCCGGATCGGTCACTACCGTCAGCCTCGAAATGGAGGAAGGCGCTTCCCTCGCCGGGCAGTGCAAGGTCGGTAAAAAGGCCTGAATCAATTCATCCTTTATCTTTTCCGAAAGCCTCGTTCCGGAAGGAACGGGGCTTTTTTCGTGATCACGAACGAATAGAATCTGCTCAGCAATCGACCCAGTTGATTCGTAAATTGGGCATTTTTGCTCGCCTAACTGGCCCGGAACCTGCTTCATAAGATCTTGGTTCAACCCTTTGGTTCCGGGCTTTTTGTTCGGGGCTGACTCGTCATGATTTCATGCTACGGGCAGCCTTTGGCATGGAGTAACCGCCGGGATTTGAGGGTTGCTGATTGAAAAACACACTCAACCACTCACTGAAAATCCCATGACAAAACTACTCAAATCCGCGCTTTTATTAATTGGCGCGGCTTTTCTCGCTCCGGCCGCTTCGGCCGGTGATCTAAACGGCCTCAGCGCCTCAATGATGATGCCCCTCGTGCTGGCAGACGGCGCTGACACATCCTGGATGCTGACGGCAACAGCTCTGGTGCTGTTCATGACCATTCCGGGCCTGGCCCTGTTCTATGCGGGACTCGTACACAAGAAAAACGTGCTGAGCGTGCTGATGCACTGTTTTTCTCTCGCTTGCGTGCTCTCGATCGTCTGGCTGATTGTCGGCTATTCGCTGGCGCTCGGAAAAGACGGCGGCTGGATCGGCGGTTTCGGGCACCTGTTTCACAACAACCTTCGTGAAGCGGGAGACATCCCGTCAATTCTCGAATCGGCGTTCCAGATGACATTTTTCATCATTACGCCTGCCCTGATCGTCGGCACATTCGTCGAGCGAATCAAGTTCACCGCGATGCTTATTTTCTCCGTTTTGTGGTCCCTGATCGTTTACGCCCCGATCTGTCACATTACGTGGTTCGGTGGTTGGTTTTCACAACTTGGCGTGCAGGACCTCGCCGGCGGTATCGTCGTTCACATCACCGCGGGTATCGCGGCCCTTGTCGCCTGTATCATGGTCGGCCCGCGTAAAAATCCGACACCGCCTCACAATTTGCCCATGACGGTCACGGGTACCGCGATGCTTTGGGTCGGCTGGTTCGGTTTTAATGCCGGCTCCCAGATCGGCGCGAATGACGCAGCGGCAATGACGCTGTTTGTCACTCACATTTCGGCCGCAACCGGTGCGTTCGTCTGGATGATGATCGACTGGATCACTGAGAAAAAGCCCACTGTGCTGGGTATCGTAACCGGTTCGATTGCCGGCCTGGCTGCCATTACACCCGCCTCCGGAGTTGCTGGTCCGCTTGGTGCCCTGATTATCGGTGCGGCTTCCGGCGCAGTTTGCTGGTGGGCTTCGGTAAAACTGAAGAATGCGCTTGGATACGACGATTCCCTTGATGTAGTCGGCGTTCACGGAGTCGGCGGACTCGTCGGAACGCTCCTTGCCGCCGTGGTTGGAACAGCCGCGTTCGGTGGCTTCGGCGAATTTTCGATGGGCAAACAGCTCGGCATCCAGGCCCTCGGTGCCGGTGTCACCGTAGTTTACACCGCTGTAGCCACAGTAATTATCCTGCTGGTCGTGAAGGCGATTTGCGGTGGTTTGCGCGTCTCGGACGAGGACGAAACGATTGGTCTCGACCAGTCGACTCACGGCGAAAGCGGCTACAACGACTGATTTCCCCGACGGAAATTCAATCTCAATTTAAAATCTCAAAACCCCGTCCGGTCCTAGTCCGGTCGGGGTTTTTTGCGTTCTGAAAACCGCCTGTCCGGAGAATTCCTGAAAGTTGGCACGGCGGATGCTTTACCGGTGGCGACACAAATCAATTGCCCCTCCCGGCTTCGGTTAAAAACGAATCACCGTGAAGGGCTTCCAAAATAACTACCAAAAAAATGAAATACACATTCAACCTTCGCAAATGGTTACTTCTTGGCACTCTGGTCGCTTCCCTTCTTTCAGGGGACGCGCTTTTTGCCCAGGACGACGCTGCCGCGCCAGCTGATCCTGCTCCCGCCGGAGCAGAAGCATCCGACGAACCCGAACCGGAAGGGGCCTATTCTTCCGATGAATACATCGCTTCCGAGGGCTACGCGACCTTTGCAGTGAACAACCTCTGGATCTGCATTGCCGCAGCCCTGGTGTTTCTCATGCACCTCGGTTTCGCAAGCCTCGAATCCGGTCTGACCCAGAAGAAAAACTGCGTCAACATCCTCTTCAAAAACGTGTGGATCATTTCCGCCGGCATTTTGATGTATGCCTACTGGGGATTTAACGCAATGTATCCCGGTGAGTGGGCCATCGAAGGCGTTTTCGCACCAGGCAGCTGGTTCGGAGAATCCCTCAACGATGCCAGCAAGACCACCGCGGACTACAACGCCGGCTATACCTGGTGGGGTGACTTCATCTTCCAGGCCATGTTTGCTGCGACCGGTGCCACCATCGTTTCCGGTGCCGTTGCTGAGCGCGTCAAGCTCCCGGCTTTCATGCTGTTTGCAGTCCTGCTCGTCGGCTTCGCTTACCCGGTTACGGGAAGCTGGAAGTGGGGCGGCGGATGGCTCGACGGAATGGGATTCTATGACTTCGCCGGCTCCAGTATCGTGCATGCCTTCGGCGGCTTTGCTGCTCTCGCTTGTGTTATCGTCCTCGGTCCAAGAAAAGGAAAATACCAGGCCGGAGGCGGAATCAAGCCCATCCTCGGTCACAGCATGCCGCTGGCTGCCATTGGTGTCTTTCTCCTCTGGCTCGGTTGGTTCGGATTCAACGGCGGTTCGGCTCTCGCTGCCGACCCGAAAGCGGTCTCCTACGTTTTTGCCACCACCGCCCTGGCCGCCTGCGCCGGAGCCGTTGGCGCAATCGCCGTTTCATGGATCGTCCTTCGCAAGCCGGACATTTCCATGGCCCTGAACGGAATCCTCGCCGGTCTCGTTGGCATCACTGCCGGTGCTGACACGGTGGGTGAAGGATCTGCCGTCACGATCGGCCTGATCGCCGGTGTGATCGTAGTCTTTTCGATCCTGTTCTTCGACAAGATCAAGATCGACGATCCGGTCGGTGCCATCTCCGTGCACGGTGTCTGCGGAATCTGGGGAACGGTCGCTGTGGGAATCTTCTCTTTCGATCCTTCTCACTCTTTCGGAACCCAGCTCATCGGAACGCTTTCCATGAGTGCTTTCGCATTCGTTTTCGCATTCGCGGTATTTTTCGTCCTGAAACTGATCATGGGCGTTCGCGTCAGCGAAGAGGAAGAACACGAAGGTCTCGATGTGGCCGAACACGGTTCTCCCGCTTACGGTATCGAGTAATCGAACACTGCCAATCTCAACAACAACTGTGAGACGGGGAAGCGGGAAACCGCTTCCCCGTTTTCGTTTTCACTCAAATCCGGGCAACATCGCGATCGGGACCGGTCCCTGATGATCTTCGGGTTTCTTCCGGAGCGGATTTTCGCAGTCAAAGATTTTCAAGTCACCGGAAAACGGTTCCAACAGGTGCGTCGGATTTTCCCCGTTCAGGAATTCATCAAAATCAGTCTCTCGAAGAATCGCAGGCATGCGGTTGTGAATTTGAGACACCTGGTCGGAAGCGTTCGTCGTCAGCATCGTGTAGCTCGACCCGATGTCCTCCTTGCTGTTTTTTTCCCACAGGCCACCCATCCACAATTCGGCATCTTCCCCCTGAAAAGCATGCGTCAGCTTCGAGCCGGTCGGACCGGACCATTCGTAAAATGTGGAAACGGGAATCAGGCAGCGCCGTTTCTCCCGCCACGCCTTGTTCCACATTCGACCGGACAATTTATCAGATCTCGCGTTGTTAATCGCCGGATTGAATTCACGGTGAAAACCCCATCGCATCCCAACCGGCTCCATGTCTGATCCATCTTCATCCAAACGGGCGACAATGCCGGGATCAGTTTTCCGGATCCCGAATTCCTTCGGAGCGGCTTCGATGGCTTCCCGAACCGCCCGCTGCCAGGCCGAAAGGTTCGTGTTCGAGGACGGGCCGATATCGTAGAGATTGCACATGCTGCGATTACGGTTGTTTCAATCCGGCTTCGAACTCCGCTTTCAGTTTTTTCATCCGTTCCAGCACATCCGGTTTTTCCGCAGCCAGGTTTGTTGTTTCGCCAATGTCGTCTTTCAAGTTCACGAGAAATGCCTTTTTGTCCTCTTTTGTCAGCTCAGCAACGCCCTCCGGCCGGACGTTTTCATTCGGCCGAATCAACAATTTCCAATCACTGTCGCGAACGACGATCTTCGCATTGGCCGGATTCCCACCGAGCTGCCAGTAAAATTTTCCGTCGTGCGGCGATTCCGCGTTATTGCGAATCACACCGGCAATCGATTTTCCGTCGAGATGAAGGCCATCCGAAATTTTCACTCCGGCCAGCTCCGCAAAAGTCGCGAACCAGTCGCAACCGGTCACGAATTGATCGCGAACTTCGCCCTCGGGAAGCGTTCCCGGCCAACTGACAACGGACGGAACCCGCAACCCCCCCTCGAACAACGTGCCCTTGTGACCGCGATACGGGCCGGCTGATCCGCCGCCTCCGAAGGTGCGTTCTTCCACGGAATGGCCGTGATCGCTTTGAAAAAGGACGATTGTATTTTTCCGCAAATCCAACGCTTCAAGATGATCGAGCACATCGCCGACGAGTTCATCAGTCGTCGAAACGAACGTCGCGTATTTGTCACGCGGATGCTCCAGGTCTTTGTATTTTTCCCGCCACTTCGACGTACCCTGGAGCGGGTAATGCGGCCAGTTAATCGCCCAGTATATGAAGAACGGACTCGATTTTTCCGCCGAAATGAAGCGCTTCATCTCGTCGACCATCATCGTTCCGAAATACTCACCGTCCCGCCAGATTTCCTTCCCGTCCCGCCAGAGATCGTGGCGGTTCGGGCCGTTCCAGTAGAAAAAGTGCGAGTAGTTGTCAATGCAGCCGCCCATATGGCCGAAAGACGAATCGAATCCTTGCGCGTTCGGCATCGTCTCCGGCGTATAGCCGAGATGCCATTTCCCGACATGGCCAGTCTTATAGCCGTTTGATTTGAAGAGCTCGGCCATCGTGATTTCCGATGGCGGCATGCCTGCGTTTCCTTTTGCCGAAGACACATTTCCCGGTACGCCGGCACGCGGAGGGAACCGGCCCGTCAAGAGGCCCGCGCGCGAAGCCGAGCAAATCGCCGAAGGCGCAAGCATTTGGGTAAAGCGAACCCCGGAATTGGCGAGCCGATCAATATTCGGCGTTTCCAAGTCGGTAGCGCCGTAGCAATTCGCATCGATCGAGCCTTGGTCGTCCGTGTAGATCACAATTACATTCGGTTTTTCGGCGACGCCCGGCACCGCGATGAAAATAAGCGAAACAAAGAGAAGGATTTGGCGCATGGCCGGGATTGTAGCACAGGCCCAAAAATCGAATCAACAGGGTTGGTTCATCAAAAAGACCCTGTTGCTTCGTTTTTCGCCTATTCTTCCACCGCCAACAAATCGGAGATCCGGCTGTTGTAATCCACGAGGCGGGATTCGGCTCCGATTTCGACCCGCTGATCCGACGGGACGGTCGTCAACTCGGTAACCGCTTCTTCGAGCAGCGAAATCGCCCGAAGCCTCTCCTCGTCGATTTTGGGATCATAACAATCCGCTGCGTGTGAATAGGCTTCGGCGAGGGCCATCTTCAGCTTGGAATCGCCCGGCCGGACCCGTGTTTCCCGTTCGAGAAGTTTGATTTCCTCGCGGAACAGCGTCATGGCTGCCTCGGGCCGTCCGTTGGCGAGTTGAATCCGGCCGAGGGCACCGAGCGAGGCGATGTAGGCCGAATCGGCCTCGCCGCGAAACGCGGGCATGCCCGTCCGTATTTCCTGGGAAACATTCATGAGCCGCTCGAAAGTGGCTGCCGCCTCATCCAGTTTCCCGGTTTGCAATTCCGCTGTTCCCAAATCGCGCAACAAGGGCAGCAAATCACGGCCCATCCCGAGAGCGGAGGCCGGGGCAGCTTCCGCCAAAGCCGTGTCATACCAAGTCAGTGCCGTCTTGTAAATTCGCACTGCCTTGGCATCGTCTTCCAGCTGCCGTTGAATTCGGCCGGCGGCGCGGACGCACTCGGAAAGCTGACGCAGTTCAATGGTACCGAGAGATTGCGAAAAATCGAGGTCACGCGAACGCCAATCCAGGGCACTTTCGAATTTTTCGAGGGCAATATCGTATTCTTTGCGGAGTTCGTGCAAATGACCGAGCACCATCAAATCCCGCGAGGCCAGCCAGGCGAGATCCTTGGCATTCGGCTGGGACTCCGCCAGGTTGGAACGAATTTCGTAGGCCTGCTGGAATCGTTGCAACGCTTCCTCCAAATTGTTTTGCTCAAGTGCCTGCCGACCCCGAAGCGAAGTGGTGTTGGCAGTCGCGCGGAGCAATCTCGCCGAATCCCGGTCCTTCGGCATATTTTCGATGTAAGCCTCGGAGTGATCGGCAATGTGCTCGTAGAGGTCATCCAGGCCGGGACCAGTCAACTCGCCGTTATTCAACGTTTTCATGATGAAGAACGCGAGCTCCTCGGCCTGCTCCCGGGACGTTTCCGCGGAGGTGGAAGCCTCTTTCGCTTTGTTGGCCTGCACAAAGGCAAATCCGGAAGCCCACAAGGCGACGAACAACAGCGTCCCGAACAGCGCATTCAATCGCCGCGCCCGTTTGACCATTACCTGGTTGTCGATTGTGCGCATCGCGTTCCACACCTCCCGCATGTCAGCTGGCCGGTTATTCGGGTCGAGGGAAAGACAGCTGTTGATCAATTCCCGGCGTTCTGTCGAAATTGGAATGTCGTCCGGCCAGCGGACATCTTCGACCGCTTCCACCAGCGTGGCGAGGCGTTCGCCGTCGATCCGCTCGCGACCTTCCGCCTCAGCGAGGGTCGCTTCAAGGCTGGATTCCACGACCGTGGCCTCGGGATCGAAGCTATTTCGCTCGGCTTCGGCGAGTTCCTGCAAACGGGGCAATTTCCCCGTCAAAAGCCGGTAAGCGACCACTCCGAAACTGTACACGTCCCAGCGAAATCCTTTTCCATCCGAGGAATCAACCGGATCCCGCAATTGCTCCGGCGGAGCATACAACGGCGTTCCAACCGGTTCAAAGCCGTCCATCGCCAGGCCCCGGCTCTGCCCGAAATCACAGATTTTCACACGGTGCGGCGTTTCGTCCGTCAGCAGCATATTGCTCGGCTTGATGTCGCAGTGGATGATCTGGTGGCGGTGCAGGTACGCCAGTGCATCCGCAATTTCTTTCAACAGCCGCCAGCCTTCGCGGTGATCCACATGCCCGCACATCCTCTCCAGCGTTCTTGTTTCCCAGGTGTTGTCTTTTTCGTTCGGATCCGCGTGCAGGCCCATCGCGTAGTAGGGCGGGTCATGCAGCAGGTCAAAGTCGTGAAGCGTTACGATTCCATGGTGCTCGGCCACGCTGGACAGCTTTTCCAGTTCGCGGGCCATGGTGGAAAGGTCGACGGCTCCGGGCCGGAAAATCTTTAACGCCCTGTCGGAAATACCCCGATAGGTCGCCCGGAAAACACGACCAAAGGTCCCTTCTCCCAGTGGCGGGAGATGGATCTGGTAGTCTTTGATGTCAAATTCTTCGGACACGGTTTCAGAGGGGCAAACAGCAAAAATCGAACCAGCAGGGTTGGTTTGCTGAACAGACAGGATTGATTCGGAAATTGGTGAATTTTACACGCCGGCTGAATCCGGGCGAGTCACTTGATCAGGCTGCGGATTTGCCCCTGCCACGGTTCATCCGGCGGGTTCTTGCGGAATTTCAATGCGCGTTTCATCAGCCACAGGGACGGTTCATCTTCTTCAGACAGGGGACGCAGCAAATCGATGCAATCGTCCCAGTCTCGGTCGATGAAAAATTCGAGAGCTTGCTCGTAAAGTTTTACTTTTTCCCGGGATACGCCTGATCCACCCAGGTCTTTCGGCTGAACCAGTTCAAAAATCGGATAACTCTGGTCAAATCCAGCCGGCTGAATGAAGCAGAGTTTTCGTAAAAGCCGCCCTTCCTTTTCGACCCGTTTGTCTTCGACGAGGCGCTCCCGGGTTTCGCTGGAGATCAATATTGGAACCTTGAATTCCTTGGCAATGCGCTCCAATCGGGCCCCCAAATTCGCCACCCCGCCGAAAACGCTGATGTGCCATTGCTGGCTCGGTCCGGTTTTCCCGACAGCGATCCGTCCGGTTGAAACTCCAAGCCGGACCGAAGACATCAAGCGACCGTGTTCTTCCTCGAATTCGACGTGATCCGCCAGATTCTGCACGATTTTCTCGGCGGCCTCGACCGATTTTCGCGCATGCGCCCGCTTGGATTCGACCCATTTTGGCCACCCCCACAGCGCAAGGGCTCCGTCACCCGAAAAGTCGGTAATCACGCCTTCGTGCTCAAAAACTGTGCCGGTAATTTCGCTGACGATTTCCTGGTTTTCGCGCAGCCGATCCAGTATTTCTTCGTCGGTGTTTGCCTTTTCCAAAATCCGCGAACTCCCCCGGCGATCAGCAAATACCACCGAGCAATCCACCATTGCCGGCTCAAAGAGCGCTTCATCTTCGCGACCCATCACGGAACGCAACGCCGGCGAAAAATACGTCGCCATCCGGTCCTGGATGCGCTGTTCTTCGCGGGCCTGCAACAGGCTGGCGACCAGCGAAGCAATCAGCCGCAGAAATGGCACAAACGATGCAGCAGCGGTTTCGGTGGCCTGCCGGACGACAACGTACTGATAAACGGGCCGTCCGCTTTCGTCCCGATATACCTCCGCCCCGTCCTCCATCGAGGCGACCGGAATCACCGACACCCAGTCGATTTCGGTGCCAAGGCTCCCGACCCGGAATACCCGGCGATCCTCTTTCGACGACCAGATGTGCACGTCTTCTTTCGTTGGATGTTCCAAATCAAGCTGCGCCAAAAGAGTTTTGCTCGGACGAAAATCCGCCCGCGCAGTCGGATCGCGATTCAACAACTCGCACTCTACCTCCCCGTCGATTTTTGAAATCGAAACATACCCCGCGGACACGCCTTTTTGCCCGGGAAGCGAACCTTCCAGGAATCTGGCGGTCCGTGAAAACAGCTCCTCTTCGTCTGTCCAGCCACTCAGCACCTGTTCCGGCAATTCCCGTTGCAGCATTTTCAACTGGAGTCTCAGGCTGTATTCATTGAGCTGCTCCACGTCATCGTAATCGACCAGGGTCGTTCGACCGGGAGTTAATCCGGCCGCTTCCGCTTCGCTCAATTCCGCCAGTTTTTCGACCGCTTCATCCAAATCGCCAACCGAAGTCAGGCAAAAGAAGGACGTTGACCCCTTCAACCCGACGCAAAATGAATCACCGGGACTCAGGCGCAAGGGTTCATCCAATTCTTCCCGATCCCGTGAGGGGACATTCGAATACAGCGCATTCGGCTTCGATCGGCCTCCCAACGCGGGCAGGCGGTCGATTACCAGGCCGCCACTTTCGTCGAGATGAGCCGAGAAATGATTTCGGCTGATCAACCGGTCTTTCCACGGAATTTTCAGCAAATCCACGTCTTCGCCATCCAAAGCCACCGGTTTCCGACCAATGCGAACGACCCGGCCGGTTTTCAACTCCGCGAACGTCCGCTCGAGAGGATTTTCCTGGTTCAACGCCGCGAGAATCATGAGATTGGGGAGAGGGGCAAAACGAATCAACAGGGTTGGTTTGACGAACAGACCCTGTTGGTTCGTTTTCTATGGCCGGCGCAGGAGAAATGCCCCTTTGTCTCCTTTCGAAGATTCGTAGGTGGCATGAAAGGTGTCTCCGCGAATCGTGCCATCATGTGCAAATTCGCCGAAAAACCCGAGGTCTTTTGAACCGGTGACTTTGTATGCACGGCCGGTTTTCCTGACGTCATAGTTGGCGGTGTAGCCACCCTGAAAGATTTTGCCCCATGTCGCGTGGTAGCGAAACTTGTGGGAATCGCCGTCTTCAGACACGAGACACCGAAGATCCCCGGTGTGCCCGTTTGTCTCCGTTTCCCAGGTGCCCGTCCACGGGCCGGTTACTGCGTTCGATTTTCCGGATGCCTCATCAGCCAGCGCCTGTTTCCAGTCTTTCTCAAACCGGGCACTGGCACAACTGGCGAGCAAAAGTACCGGTAACAAACCGGATAGCAGGCGAATCGCGTTCATCCCCCTAAAATGGGAATATTCCGGAATTTCGCAAGGTCGAATGACAGGACAAAATTGACCCAATTAGACAAAAATGAGACAAATTTGTCCGCGAGGCGTAACGTCAGTGTGAAATCTCGAATGGCTACAGACGAATTCTTTGAAATCAGCGCGGTTGCCCGCCTAACCGGCATTTCCCAGCACGTTTTGCGAGTGTGGGAAAAGCGATACGATGTTGTTACACCCACCAGAACCGAATCGGGCCGGAGACGGTATTCGCGGGAAGACCTTCGGCGTCTTACCCTGCTGAAAACGTTGACGGACAACGACTTCTCGATTGGCAGCATCGCCGGTCTTTCGACCGACCAACTGGAAACTCGCCTCGCAGAAATTTCTCCGTCGGCGGAATCGGAAAGGTCGAAAGTCTGCCGAATCGCGCTGGTCGGTTCGCTGTCCTGCGATGTCGTCCGGTCAGTTGTGCAGGCTGAGAACGGGCTTTCCGTAGTTGCCGAATTCACCTCGCTGGAAGACGCCTCTAACAGCCTGCAAAGAGGAGCGGCTGACATCATCGTGGTCGAAAAACCGACGGTTTTTCCGGAGGCAATCGCAGAAGTCCAGGCTGCTGTGGCCAAGCTCGGTGCCCGGCGTGCACTGCTGGTCTACAATTTTGCCTTTCGCGAGTCGGTTAAACTGCATGACATCAAGAACGTGACCGCCCTTCGGGCTCCAGTCGATGAGTCCGAATTCCGCCTCGCGTTCCTGGCAGAAGCCGGTGCTGCTGCGATTTCTTCCATCAAGAAAGGTTCTGAAACGAAAAGACCGGCGAAAAAAGACTCGGATTCAGCCGAGGATGCAGTCGAAGAGCCACTCTATTCGAACGCCCAACTCGCAGCGATCGCCCGCCATTCGTCTGTCGTGCAATGCGAATGTCCGCAGCATCTCGCCAGTTTGCTTTCCAGCCTGGGCGCGTTTGAGGATTACAGCGCTGAATGCGAAAGCCGCAACGAAGAGGATGCGGCGCTCCATGCCCGGTTGTATCGCACCACGGCGAAATGTCGCGCTGAAATGGAAGAGGCCCTCAGCGAGGTCCTCGATCACGAGGGTATCACGGTGGAACCATCGTGAATCTGGCCTAAAATCGCCCCATCGAAACTTCCCGACCCACATTGTTATTCGACATCGGAAATGTGATTGTGCATTTCGATCACTCGATCGCCATATGCCGCATTGCGCCCTACTGCGAAAGACCGGTAGCAGAGATGCTTCCAAAACTGCGCCCGCTGAATGATCAGTTTGAACTCGGGAAGTTTGATACTTCCGAATACGTCCGAAGAGCCGGTGAAATGATTGGTTTTACCGGCACGGAAGCTGAATTTATCGAAGCCTTCGGAGACATTTTTGAGCTGAATCAACCGGTCGCGGACCTGATCGATGAACTTTCCGCAGCAGGCCACCGACTTTGCCTGCTTTCCAATACCAATGCGATCCATGTTCCGTTTTTTACTAAAAAATGGTCCGGCGTGTTTCGTCATTTCGATCAGGCGGTGTTTTCCCATGAAGTCGGATTGATGAAACCGGACCCGGCGATTTTTGATGTAACGATCGAACTTCTCGGCCTCGATCCGTCGAATACGATTTACATCGACGATCTACCCGACAACTGCAAAAACGGGGCAGCAGCCGGCCTCCGGGCATTTCAGTATTCGACCGATCGGCACGGCGAACTGCTCGATACGATCGCGAGTTTCGAAATGGAAAGGTAGGATTTCGCAAACCAACCCTCTACATTCGCACCGGCAGCGCTCACACGAATTAGGGGATTGATTCTTTCGGGGCGATCTGAAATCGTTCTCGAATCATGAGCGATTCAGCAAACACCCCTTCGAAAAACGATTTCTCGCGCCGCAAGGCGATTAAAACAGCAGCCGGCGCATCCGTCTTATCCGGGGTTGCCATCCCGCACGTCCACGCCCAGGGCAACGAGGAGATCAAGATTTCGCTCGTTGGCGCTGGTGGTCGAGGCACCGGAGCAGTGAAAAATGCACTGTCGGTTTCCGGGGCGCTGGGGCCG
The DNA here is from genome assembly GCA_013003335.1 of Verrucomicrobiales bacterium. GTDB lineage: Bacteria > Verrucomicrobiota > Verrucomicrobiia > Verrucomicrobiales > DEV007 > JABDJT01. The sequence goes on from JABDJT010000003.1 coordinate 16,790, forward strand.
TTGAAACTCCACGCGATGGCTGATGTGTTTGAGGACAAACTGGATCGCAGTTATCAGACGCTTTCGAAGGATAAGTCGGTTGGCGACAAGATTGATGTGCCGAAGGAGCGGCAGTTTATCGGCTTCGACGGATACAAGAACGCGATGGATTCAATGAAGCCGGGCGATATTGCAATTCTGACAACACCCTGCGCTTTTCGTTGGCCCATGTTCCAGTACGCGGTGGAAAAAGGCCTCCACGTGTTCATGGAGAAACCGGTCACAGCGGACGGCTATTCCTCCCGCAAAATTCTCGAAACGAATCAGATCGCGAAGGAGAAAAATCTGAAGGTCGGGATTGGCCTGATGTGTCGCCACTGTAAGTCGCGGAATGAATTGAAAAAGCGGATCGATGATGGCGCGATCGGCGATATCACCTTCATGCGTTCGTATCGGATGCAGGGTCCCATCGGTTCCTGTTTCACGCCGAAAAACGACACCGACATGTCGGAGTTGATGTATCAAATCAGCCGCTTTCACAGCTTCCTGTGGCTGTCCGGGGGTTCCTATTCCGACTTTTTCATTCATGGGATCGATGAGATGTGCATGATGAAAAATGATTTCCCGGTCAAAGCCCACGCACTCGGGGGACGGCATTACAAGCAAATCGAAATCCAGGGAGAGATGGTCGATGCCGTTGACCAGAACTTCGACAGCTACGCTGTGGAATACACGTTCGCTGACGGTGCAAAAATGTTGTACGACGGCCGGAACATGAAGGGCTGCAAACAGGAATTCGCCGCTTACGCCCACGGAACCAAAGGTTCTGCCGTGATTTCCTCCGCCGGCCACGTACCTGCGCGTTCCCGGATTTACAAGGACCAGAATATCGACCTGAATTGGCGCGGAAAACCGGAAAACCTCGCCTGGTCATTTCCGACCGGCCCGCGTGGGTCCAGCCTCGAAGGCAGTCCGTACGACCATGAATGGGAAGCGCTGATCGAGGCGATCCGCAATGACACGCCCCACAACGAAGTCGAGCGCGGTATTGCCGCATCAGTCACGACATCGATGGGACGAATGGCTGCCCACACCGGTCAGGAAATCACCTTCGATCAAATGCTGAACAGCGAACACGTGTTTGCTCCCGGTGTCGAAAACCTGACGATGGAAAGCGATTCCCCACTGATGCCGGACGAAAACGGTTGCTACCCGATTCCAGAGCCGGGCATCAAGAAAGATCAGGAATATTGATCGAATGGCCCGAAAAAGCGGATCCAAAACTGGAGAAATCGTTCTCCCGCTGGGACAAAGCGTCCCGGTGGAGTATCGGTATTATCGTTTTCCTCGCGGTTTATCTTTTTCTCTATCCGGCTCTGCTGCTTTGGCTGGATGATCCGGACAATTTCGATTTGGAGGAAAAAATCCCGGAAGGAGCCTACGAAGCTGTGGAAATTACATTTCTGCCCCATATTTACTGCTACGATCATTTTCAATTCTATGAAGCGTATCTGGATTGGCTGGACGAAAAAGTTCGTTGATCAGTCTGCGTCATCCGTGAATCAACAGGGTTGATTCGCCAATCGAACAGGGTTTATTCGAAGAAGCACCGAATCTGAACCAATGCCGAGCAATCTCGACCCCGCACTGCACCAGGCGAAAAAACCGCCGTGGATTCGCGTAAAACTGCCCACGGACCCGGTTTACTGGGATACGAAAGGGCTGATCGACGATTTGAAACTGGTCACGGTTTGCGAAGAGGCCCAATGCCCGAACCGCTGGGAATGCTGGGCGCAAGGTACGGCGACTTTCATGATTGCGGGCGAACGCTGCACGAGGGCCTGCGGCTTTTGCGCTGTCGATACCCGCCGCCCACTGCCTTTGGAGGCGGATGAACCGGATCGCGTCGCCCAGGCGGTGAAACGGATGGGATTGAATCACGTAGTCATCACCGCTGTGGCACGGGATGACCTGCCGGACGGGGGTGCCTGTCACTTTGCGAACACAATCTACCAGGTCCGCGAGGTGAATCCGGACACCGTGATCGAGGTGCTGGTGCCCGATTTCGTCGGGAAGGATGACGCTTTGTGGGTCGTGATGGAGGCTGAGCCCCGAATTTTCAACCACAACCTGGAAACGGTGGAGCGGCTCACGCCGGCCGTCCGGTCGCAGGCGGAATACTGGCGATCCCTTTCCGTGTTGAAGCGCGCCCGCGAGATGGCGAACGAAATGGGTTTCCGCTGCGCCACAAAAAGCGGAATCATGCTCGGGCTGGGGGAAAGTGAAGCAGAAGTCCTGACCGCGATGGACGATTTGCGGGCACACGACGTCACCGTATTGACCCTCGGTCAATATTTGAGGCCAACCCCGAAGCATTTGCCGGTGGTGGAATACATCCTGCCGGAAACATTTGATCGACTTCGCGAGATCGCGCTGGAAAAGGGATTTCGTCACATAGCCTCGGGCCCATTGGTGCGAAGTTCCTACCATGCAGCGGATTTTAAGCCGGAATTGGATCCGGAGGCGTGAAATTACAGCAATTTGGAGTCTAGCAGAAAGACAATTGGCTGTAGATGATGTGGCACGTTGTGGTGATTTGGATGTTTCATGTAATTTCCAGAATCAAAATTCTGACTACAAAAAATTTTGTATTTTGTTGCAGAAAACTATTGGAAAAAATGTTCTCCTTCTCTAAGGATTTCCCCGGTCCGTTTCCGCCGCCCCCCAAACACGAACCCCAATATCCCGGAAATATTTAGGAACCATGAAGCGAACTCCTTCGCTCATCAAAGGTATCTCTCTGGGCATTTTTAATGTCCTGGTGATCGGCGGACTTGTAGTCACGGACTACTATCTGCGCCACGAACCTACCCGAAAGGCAGTTCGTTTCCTGGAAAGCCAGGGTATTGCGATCGATAGCGACAGTGCCACGCGATTTGCCTCCAAGGGCAACTTGCCGATGCTTGAACTGTTGGAGACGGCTGGTGTTGATCTGACCGCCCCCGATTCGAGAGGCATTACGCCGTTCATGACCGCCCTTCGGGCGAACCACGAAAAGGCCCGGGAATTTTTCCTGATCCGCAGGGAAGTGGTCAAACAGATCAACGAACCGGCTGGAGATGACAAGGTGAACGCTCTCGGTCATGCAATCCGGGAAGGCGATCTTTCCCTGGCAGATCGGTTTTTGAAAATGGGAGCGCATGTTGACGTCGAAATTGAGCCGGGGATTCCGGTATTACTCGGTGCCGTGCGGGATCAGGACATGACTCTTTACCGGTTTCTGACGGAGAACGGAGCTGACGTGAATTTGCAGGGTCAGGCCGATCATTCTGCTTTGGCCTACGCATTTGCTCACCGAAACCAGGAAATGATCAACGGCCTGATCGAAAAGGGCGCAAAGGTGAACGTGAATGGCCTTTCCGGAGAGCCGCTCATTGTCGAAACCGTACTGGCCAAGGATCATGACCTGACAAAGCTCCTCATCAACAACGGTGCGGAAGTGAACCTGGAAGAACGTCCGCCGATTGCGATCGCAATTGCCCACACCGACGGATGGCTAATCCAGGATCTGTTGGAAGCCGGAGCCGATCCAAACGTCGAATCGCTCGCCACCAACGACCGACTGGTTTTCAAGGCTATCAACGCCGGAAACCATGATCTGGCGAACCTGTTGCTGGAGCACGGGGCTGATCCCGATGCGGTCAGTAGCTCGGGTCAAACTGCCCTCGCCATTGCCGTTCAGGCTTCCGATCTGGTGATGGTCGATTTGCTGCTCGGAAACGGAGCAGATCCCGATTTTTCTGGTGAAGGCCATCCCTGCCCCCTGGCCCTTGCAACAGCTGAGCAGGATGTCGCCATGATGCGGGAGCTGATTTCCGCAGGCGCCAATCCCCGCGACGACAGAATTCTCATTGATGCTTTTGAAAATCGGGATTTTCCCGGCCTGCGGTTGCTCCTCCAATCCGGAGCCAACCCCGAGGCATTCGATGAGAAAGGACGCCGGATTCTCGACATGGCGGTAGCCAGCGGTTCGGTTGAATCCGCCCGAATGCTTTTAGCTTCCGGAGCCGACGCCAATGGAAAACTTTGGTCCGCTCTGAGAACCGGAAACGATGAACTGGTGAACCTGGTCCTCGCCTATGGCGCCGATGTATCCGAGTTCGACCGCCTCGGAGGTCACCCTCTCAGCTTCGCGCTAAAGCACAAAAACTATGAGATCATGGAAACCCTGCTGGAAGGCGGGGCCAATCCGAACTTGATGCGGAATGATACCGAAGCCTGGATCGCCACGGCTATTCGGGAAGGAGATGGAAAAATGGCAAACCTCCTTCTCGATTACGGTGCCTGCACCAATGGCTTGAAATCAGAGGATGGTCACAGCCTGCTCGGCTGGGCAATCGCTCATGATTTCACAAAAATCGCCGTTCGCCTGATCGACGAGGGAGCGGACGTCCGGGCACGTGAACCGGCGCCAGCCACTTCCGCGTTTCGGGAAAAATTCGACGGAAAAACCTTCAAGTATCACCTCTTGAAAGACAGCCGGATCAATCCCCTGATGTTGGCTGCCGCGAACAAAAACCATGATGTCGCCCAGGCACTGATGGACGGAGGCGCAAAGGCATCTGATTACTCCCGTAAATACCTGTGGCCGGTGAATATCGGTGCTTGGTACGCGGACACAAAAATGATGCAAATCATTCTGGGCCGGGATCCGGATCCGAATAACCAGCCGCGGAAAATCGTGATCGATCTCAGTGCACAAAAAGCGACGCTCTATGAAAACGGGAGAGCCACCTACACTACACCCGTTTCCACCGGCATGCGCGGTTATCGCACCCCTACCGGCGAATACGTCATCACCGACAAGCACCGGCATCACACCTCCTCCATTTACGGATCCAGCATGCCGTATTTTCAGCGGCTCAGTTGCGCCGCATTCGGCTTCCACCAGGGCAGCCTCCCCGGTTACCCGGCTTCCCACGGCTGCATCCGCATGACCTGGGCCGGCGCGAAGCACCTGTTCTACAAGTGCGAAATCGGTGACCTGGTCACCATTCAGTACTGAACTCTCCCGGGAACGGGCCAACAGGGTTCGTTTGGCAAACCAACCCTGTTCATTCGAAAATTGGCCGGGAAAAGCTTTCTCCAAATCCCGGATTTTGCTATGCACTTCCCATGATGGAAGAACAGCCGCCCCCAATGCAAAACCTCCCCGGAGGCCCAGCCCGCTCCCGTTGGCCCCTCGTATTTGGAATTATTGCGACTATTTTCGGTGCCTTGACCCTGCTCATGCTGCTCCTTGCTCCACTGGGGATGAAGTCCAACGAAAACAACATCCGGCAACTGGAAGCCCAGGGAGTCGAACTTCCGGACAATTACCTGGAGGAGTTCAAATCCACCACCGTGATTGTTTCGGTCGGAAACGCGTTTCTCGCAGCCATTTTGCTGACGGGTGGAATTCTCCTGGTAAAGCGGAAAAAAATGGCTTCCCCGGTCTTACAAGGATGGTCGGTCTTGAAAATCTTTGTGGGCGGTTATCTGGCCTACCTCAATTACAAGGTCTCATCCATTTTGACCACGAAAGCGATCGCCGGTGCGGCGGGCGGAGATCCCTCAGCGGAACAGTTTACCGAATTCTTCTCCAGCATGATGGGCGTCGGCTATATATGCGGCTTCATCTGGCTTGGTGCTCTGCCCGTCATCCTCCTGATCTGGCTGAATCGGAAACCGATCAAAGACGACATCGCTTCGTGGTCCGGGCAGGCAGCCTGATCAAATTGCGATTCGTAAATCGTGGCTTACCTTCGCGGCTCGATCCTTGAAGGCGAAACTCGACATTTTACGCGAACGCATGACTGGAGCCGTGCTCGGCTCTGACGAAGCGGTATTCAACATCCTCGTTTCTCTTCTCGCCGGTGGACACATCCTGATCGAAGGAGCGCCCGGGGTCGGAAAGACCTCGCTGGCCAAGCTGCTTGCTCACCTGATCGACGGCTCATTCCGCCGCCTGCAGTTTACTCCCGACCTTTTACCTTCCGACATCGTCGGGTATTCGATATTCAATCAGAAAACCCACGAGTTCGAATTCGTCGAGGGACCGGTATTTTCCCACCTGTTGCTGGCGGATGAAATCAATCGCACCAGCCCGCGAATTCAGAGCGCCCTGCTGGAATGCATGAACGAAGGCCAGGTCTCAATTGATGGCGTCACGCGCGACCTGCCGGGCGTTTTTCTCGTCATCGCTACCCAGAACAATCGATACACCGCAGGCACCTTCTCGCTTCCAGAGCCCCAACTCGATCGTTTTCTCGTTTCCGTGGAAATGCGTCTGCCTGATCCCAACGTTCAGCATTCGATTTTGAAACTTCATGCCGGGGGGCCCAACGGCACCTTTACTCCCGAACCGGAGGTCGCAATTGAAGATATTCTTGAATGGAGGGAGGCAGTGAATCAAATCGATCTGTCCGACCCCGTTTGCCAGTATATCGTCGACCTGTGCGAAGCCGCCCGGCGCCATCCGGATCTGAAAAACGAAATCAGCGCACGCGGATCGATCGCGCTGATGAAAGCAGCACGGGCTGTTGCGGCGATTGACGGCAGGGATGCCGTGTTTCCCGACGATGTGAAGCGGATTGCCACTTCCGTTCTGGCTCACCGTCTCGCTCCGGCATCTGACGATTTTGGAATTGGCGAAGAATCTCGACGACGGGCAAAAGTGATCGGCGTGCTTCGCGAAATTCTTGAGACCGTGGCCGTAAGTTGACCGGGCCTGCTAGTTCTTGCCGCCCTCCCCGCTTTTTGCCGCGACCTTCTCTCCCTTTTCACCTTCCTCTTCCGGGGTCGCGCGAATCGGATTTGTCACCAGGCCCGTGTCACTCAGCGGCCAGCGATTCGAAGCCAGGTTCAGGCGCTCCGGCGGTTTCGACTGAATCGTGCTACCGTTGGCCGCCGTAAATTCGCGATTCACCAGCGGAACGACCGTAAAAACCATCTGATCTTCCGGGAGTCGTTCGACGTGCAACAGCGCCGCGCAGGTCAGCGATTCCTCGACCTTGATCGCTTCCCCGGCCTTGAAAAAAGCTTCCGGAACCTGTTCCGACGGAATCACAAAATCCAGCAACCCATCCGGAAATTCCTCTGCCCAGGCCCGAATCGCAAAGCCGCTCGGAAACACGTCGTTTTCGTTCAACTTCCGGATATTCTGAACCACAAACTCCCCGCTGATAAACGTCACATCGTCCCGCTCTTTGTAGTTTTTCAAATAGTGCCGCTTCTTGATATCGTTGTATGCCTTCAACTCGTCGTCCGAGTATTCGTAAACGGCCGCGTAAATTTCTTTCACCGAGTGAAATTTTCCCCGGGGAACCGTAACGGGTGTGAACCCTTTCAGCGGCGGAATCTTGTCCAGTTTCGACAGTAGATTGTAGTTAAACGCCTCCTCCGGGTGCCCGAATACATACATACAAAAAATCCACGAAAAAGCATTCAAACCGAGCAGAACCATGATCGCCACCGACCAGAGCAGCAAGTTTCCGGCTTTTTCCTTTTTGTCTTCATCCTCCCGCGATTTTCGGGAGAACGAGCTTTCTTCGCTGAGTAATTCCATCAGGGGTAAATTTGCAAGAACGCCGGCAGTCAGCCTTCACTCTCTTCGGTTTCGCCACCGCACACCGTGCCGTCCTTCGTGTCCGGATCATACTCCGGCTCTTTTTCCGCGCTGGTCGGTTCAAATGACGTTCCACAACCGCAGCTTCGCGCCGCGTTCGGATTTTGGATTTTGAATCCGGAATCATTCAGCGCATCGACGTAGTCGACCTGCGAATCGTCGAGAAATTCCAGGCTTTCCGCATCGACAAAAACCCTTACACCGTCGCGTTCGATCACCGAATCCGTTTCTTCCGGCGCATCGATTTTCATTGCGTAGCTCATGCCCGCGCAGCCGCCTTTTTCGACAAAGAGTCGAAGCCCCTTTTCATCGGGTGATTCGCCCTTTTGCTCCAGCAAATCGCGGAGGTGACGAGCAGCATTTTCAGTGACAGTGACCATTTTGGAGGTTGGATCGGCTAGGTTAAAACCATACTCCAGCGGAATTGCGAATCAACAGCCGGATCAGGTCGGAATCCCCGACGATCCTGAAAGCGCAGCTGCGATTACTTCTTGTTTCCGTTCTCCACTTTGATTTCCTCCACCCCTCCCCACGCCTTCACTTTCGCCACATCCGGTCGAACAAATTGCAGCACGATCGGGTTGTCAGTGACTTTCGGATCAGCTGGTTTGTCGGGCCGAGTCGTGCCCAGGAAGGCGTAATTTCCGTCCGTGACGGTCACCTGCGTCGAGATTTTCTGAGTGTACATCGTCGGCATCTGAATCTTGGAAAACGGATCGGAATCTTCGCTTGGCCAGGTGCCAAAACCAATGTGCTTCACAATTTCCGGACTCAGATTGAGGTCCACCGTCGAATTGTCAGCACCGAGAACGGGGTCGACTTCCAGGGTCAGTCCGAGATTCCGCGTTTCAAACGCCGTCGGATTGACTCCGGTTTGCGGCGCCTTTGCATCTCCAGACAAGGTCACCGTGTTGGGGATTTCCGGCGGATCCATTTCCGTCGGGTAGATGAACTCGGTGATCGCCTCTGTCTTGGCCCGCTGTCCGGACCGCGCTGTAATCAGCGCAGTTTCGATGATTGTGGCCTTCCCGCCCTTTACCCATTTCTGCACCTCGATTCGCAGCGGTGTACCGTCGGAGGTGAGCCGGTTATCAAAAAGCCATTCGCTGAATAAATCGTGATCCACCTCAATGTATTCCATGATGAGGTGGATTTGTAATTCCGCGTCACCCGGGCCGAGCGTCTGAAGAAAGGCGTCGATCAGCTCAAACTGATCCTCGGTGTTTCGGATGATTAAGGTCGATGTCTGCGCATTGAAAATCGCCGACGCTCCCTCCGGAAATTCAATCCCGCCCATTTCCAGCACCTGCTTCGCCGTCATTCTTTTCCCGACGCGATTGGGCGCGGGTTCAG
>JABDJT010000012.1 GCA_013003335.1 Verrucomicrobiales bacterium
TCGTAATCCTGGATCGTCCCCATCACGCCAATGACCCGGTCGTCCAGGTCCCGAATCGGCAGTTTGTTGGTCAAAAACCATTCCGGAATCCCCTGCCGGTTGATGAACACCTCGACGATTTCCAGCATCGGTTCGCCGGTCTCCAATACGCGCAAATCGTCCTGGCGGAATTTTTCAGCGAGACTGTACGGGAGCAATTCAAAGTCCGTCACCCCCCAGAATTTTGTTTCGTCGGAGTACCCGTAGAGTTGAAGGAGCGCCCGATTGGCGGCGAGAAGACGGCCGTCGCGATCTTTCGCGAAAAACAGGACGCCCGGCAGGTAGTCGAAAAGCAGGTGAAATGCGCTGTCCGGCCGGATCTGTTCGAGGAAGCAATTTCGCAATTCGGTGCCGCTTTTCATAAGGAGGAAAGTTCGGGGAAATCTCCAACGTATTGGTGGAATTCCAATTGATTAAGAATAGTTTAGCACCGTTATGAACGCACAAATTGATACAGAGGATTTCATCGGCGAGTTCGATGAAGGGGGTACAGGCGGCTCCGGAAATGGAGGCGGTGCCAAAATTGCCATCATCATTCTGTCACTGCTGGTGGTCGCCGCCGGCGGCGCCGCAGCGATGTTCGGAACCTGGTGGAGCGCGGATCAAAAAGCCGTTCTCGAGGCCGAAACCCAGTTGAAATCGCTCAACGAACAAATCAGCCAACTCGAAACGGCGCGGTCGGATCTTTCGACCCAGCTGGCCGAAAAACAGGCCGAGCTTGAAAGGATCCGCACGGAATCCGCAACCCGCATCGCGGAGTTGGAGAAAGAGCATCGCGAAACGGTCCAGAAAACGTACGCGCAGATGGACGAAATCGTCTACGACAGCCGGAAAACGCTCGAATACATCGGAACGATCGAGGACAAGTTGAAAACCGGAAAAGCTCTCGATGAAGAAGAAGCCGGGAAACTACGCACGGTTGTGACCGGTCTCACATTTCTTCATGAGCAATATGAAAAGCCGATACACGAATTCCGCGAACTGGAACGGTTTCTCACCGACCAGCTGAACGTGCCTCGATCCGTTCCGCCGGCAGAGCGATACGGCCTTCTCAAGCGCATCTTCAAAAATCGCGAATTCAAAGCCGAGCAGGCTTCCTTTTTCCAGGAAGAAGGCCAGCGGCAGGCGTTCGTTCGCGCCCGGACCAAGGTTTCCGAAGCTTATTCCCGTGCCCAGTCGCAGATGAAAAGTCTGAAACTCGACAGCAGCAAATTTCTGAATCAGCTGGACACAATCGTTGAATCCAACGAAGGGCAGGTCGCCGAAGTGGACGATTTTTTCGAGAAATCGAAGGAAATTCTCAAGATCCACGACCGGATCATGAAACTCGAACCGGATCAGGATCTACAGCCGTCGACGAAGCCCTGAGGGGTATCTATCATCCCCGCAAGATGGTCGGCAACCGGTGCTCACGCACATTGTCGTAGCAATGCAGCGCGGCAAAGCGGGGAATGGCGGCAGGAATTCCAACCGCGGTGAAACCCGCATGACCGGTCGCAGGATACGGGCCACCGTGATTCATGGCCGGGGAAACAGCAACACCGGTCGGCATTTTATCGTTCAAAAGTCGGCCGACTTTGGCCCGCAAACCGGGCTCGATTTGGTCGTAGGCCGCGTCGTCGGAGCCGTTCGTGTCGGTGTAAACGCAGCCGGTCAGGTTGCCTTCAAGCGAATCGATCACCGCGCAGGCTTCGTCTAAATCGGCGGCGACCACGATCAGCGAGGCATTGCCAAAAGCTTCGGTTTGAAAGGTCTCCGGATCAGCCACGAATTTTTCGCCGGACACGCGAAGCAGCGAGTTTGCTGCGGAGTAACCCGTCCCACCTCCGGCTGAATTTCCCGTCAACACCTCCGCGCCCGCGTTTTCGAGCACGCCAAGGCTTTCGATCAGCGAATTGGCAACGCTTTTGGAAAGCAGCGTGCCAACCGGCGCTTCGGAAAAGCGTTTCGCCACGTCGGCGACGAACGACTCGGTTGCCTCACCCGCGAGCAGCACCACAAGGCCTGGATTGGTGCAGAACTGACCCGCACCCATCAGGCAGCTGCCGGTGAATTCTTCGGCGAGAGCGTCGCCTCGTTCGGCCAGGGCGCCTGGTAAAATCACGACGGGGTTTACGCTGGATAGCTCGAGGTAAATCAGTTTCCCCGCGGCGTCGGCGGCGGCTTTCAGTTTCAATCCGGCGCCGCGGCTGCCGGTGTAACCTGTCGCGGCGATGCGCGGATCGGACACGAGTTTTTCGCCATCGGCGTGGCCGGTGCGGTACAAAAGCTGGACCGTTCCGGCGGGCATGCCGATCGATTCGGCGGCGGCTTGCGCGCATTCGGCAAAAATCCGCGTCGTGCCCGGATGGCTCGAATTTGCTTTCGCGATCACCGGATTTCCCGCTGCGATGGCTGCTGCGAAATCGCCACCGGAAGCCGAACCGAAGGCGAATGGAAAATTGTTCGGTCCAAAAACTGCGACCGGGCCGATCGGGCCGTAGCAGGAAGCGATTCCATTTTCTGAATCGATCACCGGATTTCTCCACGAACCGGATCGCGCTGCCGTCGCTGCCTGCCGAAGCTGGCCGGTCGTGCGGGGCAATTCGACATCGGCGAGTCGCGGTGATTTTGGCAAAGCGGTTTCGAGGTGCGCCATTTCGACCAGTTCGTCCGCACGCGACTCGATTCGGTCGGCAATTGCTTCGAGAAACGTCGCGATTTTTTCACCGTCCATCGTCCGCATTTCCAGATAAGCAGCTGCGGCGGCATCCAGCGCAGCTCGGCAATCGGACCAGGAGGAAACCGGGTATTCGTCCGGCAAGGCGGATTCGGCGGCCGGATTTTCCGCCTGAAACGTCCCAGTGGCATCGGCGTCCCGCCATTTGCCCGCGATCAAAACTTTCTGCAAACTCATGCGGAAATGGTGGGGGAAAACGGGCCGGTGACAAGTGGAAACGTTTCTTCGAAGCGACGGTCCCATGAAAATTGTTTTTTCGAATGAACAGGGTTGATTCGGAGAACAGACCCTGTTTGTTCGTTTCGATGTCCTCGCCAAATGCAAAACTGAATCAGTGGGTCGAAGAAATTCGGGAATTGTGCCAACCGGAGGCGGTTGAATGGGCAGACGGTTCGCAGGAAGAATGGGACCGGCTCACCGATTTGATGGTCGAATCCGGAACGCTGAAACGGCTCAACCCGGAAAAACGCCCGAATTCGTTCCTCGCGTGGTCGGACCCGAAAGACGTCGCCCGGGTGGAAGACCGGACTTTCATCTGCTCGAATCGGAAAGTGGATGCCGGGCCGACGAACAACTGGGTGTCGCCAAATGAAATGCGCGGGACGTTGCAGGGACTATTTGAGGGCTGCATGCACGGTCGGACGATGTATGTCGTGCCGTTTTGCATGGGCCCGCTCGGATCGGACATGTCGATCATCGGGGTGGAAGTCACGGATTCGCCCTACGTCGTCGTAAACATGAAAATCATGACCCGGATGGGTTCCGCTGTGCTGGAAGAACTCGGACCGGACGGCGATTTCGTACCGTGCGTGCATTCCGTCGGGATGCCGCTTTCGGAGGGGCAGGAGGACGTGCCCTGGCCGTGCCAGGAGAACAAATATATCGTTCATTTTCCCGAGGATCGCGAAATCTGGAGTTTTGGATCCGGGTACGGCGGCAACGCCCTTTTGGGCAAAAAATGTCTCGCTCTTCGTATCGCCAGCGTAAAAGCGCGGGATGAAGGATGGATGGCGGAGCATATGCTGGTTTCCGGGGTGGAAAATCCGGAGGGTGAAAAACGTTATGTGGTCGGGGCATTTCCCAGCGCTTGCGGGAAGACGAATTTCGCGATGCTGATCCCGCCGAAAAACTACGTCGAAGCCGGCTGGAAAGTGACAACGGTCGGCGACGACATCGCATGGCTCAGGCCCGGCCCGACAGGCAAGCTGCACGCGATTAATCCCGAGGCCGGTTACTTCGGCGTCGCGCCGGGCACCTCGTGGGAATCGAATCCGAACGCGATGGAATCGATGAGAGCGAACTCGATTTTTACCAATGTGGCCCTGACCGAAGACGACGATGTGTGGTGGGAGGATTTGACCGACGAACCGCCCGAGAACCTGACGGACTGGCGCGGGAATGAGTGGACACCTGATTCGGAAACGCCCGCAGCGCACCCGAATTCGCGTTTCACCGCTCCGGCCGCGCAATGCCCGGCGATCGATCCGGAATGGGAAAATCCAGAGGGCGTGCCGATCGACGCAATCATATTCGGTGGCCGCCGTGCCACGACAATGCCGCTCGTTTTCCAGGCATTCAACTGGGTTCATGGCGTGTTTTTGGGCGCGAATCTCGGCTCGGAAATGACGGCTGCGGCCGAGGGCGCCGTCGGAAAAATTCGACATGACCCTTTCGCGATGCTCCCGTTTTGCGGCTACAACATGGGCGATTATTTCGCCCATTGGCTCGGGATGCGAAAGCGGATCAAAGAGCTGCCGCGCATCTTTCACGTGAACTGGTTTCGCAAAAGGAACGGAAAATTCATGTGGCCCGGTTTTTCGGAAAACATGCGGGTGCTTCACTGGATTTTTGATCGCGTCAGCGGCCGGGGGAAAGGCCACGAGTCAAAGCTCGGCTGGGTCCCCCATTTTCGGGAACTGAATTTCGAAGGGCTCGATTTTTCTTTCGAGCAGTGGCAGGAACTCATGGCGGTAGAGGATTCGGAATTTCGCCAGGAGTTGCTGTCCGAGGCGGAACTGTATCTCCAGCTTTATGATCACCTGCCGAAGGAACTGATTTTCCAACGGGAATTGCTGGCAGGGCGGATTTGATCCTGTTTTTCCCAATCAGAAAGGTCTTTCACAGCGCAAGCCAGCCACCTCGCCGTTTGACCCGCCCCGATTTCAAGCCTAGAAATTCGCGCAACTTTTTCCTCCAATACCATGTCCCAGAATCCGACAATCATTTACACGAAAACCGACGAAGCACCGATGCTGGCCACGCATTCGCTGCTGCCGATCATTGAAGCATTTACGAAAAGCTCGGGCATCAACGTGGAACTGCGGGATATCTCGCTGGCGGGCCGGATTTTGGCGGTGTTTCCGGATAAACTGACAGATGAACAGCGGGTGCCGGACGCGCTGTCGGAACTCGGAGATCTGGCAAAGACACCGGAAGCCAACATCATTAAGCTGCCGAACATTTCGGCATCGATCCCGCAATTGAAGGCGGCAATCGCGGAACTTCAGTCGCAGGGATATGCGCTTCCGGATTACCCCGAGGAGCCGGAGAATGACGAAGAGCGTGAAATTCAAAAACGCTACGATTCGGTAAAAGGGAGCGCGGTAAATCCGGTTCTCCGGGAAGGAAATTCCGACCGGCGGGCACCGAAAGCGGTGAAGGAATACGCAAGAGCGAATCCCCACTCCATGGGCGAGTGGTCGCAGGAATCGAAGACCAACGTGGCAACGATGGGCGAGAACGATTTCCGCTCGAATGAAAAGTCAGTTGTGGTTTCCGAAGCAATAACCGCGAGAATTGAGCATGTTTCGGAAAGTGGCGACGTCACAATTTTGAAAGAATCAGTCCCGCTACTCGCAGGTGAAATCATTGATGGAACGGTGATGCGGCGGGATGCGCTGGTCGATTTTTTGAAATCGCAGATCGATCGCGCCAAATCGGAGGATTTGCTGTTTTCGCTGCACATGAAGGCCACGATGATGAAGGTCAGTGATCCGATTATCTTTGGTCACGCGGTGCGGGTTTATTTTTCCGACTTGATCGAGAAGCACGCCGGGACGCTCGAAGATCTCGGAGTCGATTTCAACAATGGATTCGGCGATCTGGTGGCGAAAATTGAAGAATTGCCGGAGGAAAAACGCGCTGAAATCGAGGCGGATATTGATGACGCCTACAACAGCGGACCGGATCTTTCGATGGTGAATTCGGACCTCGGGATTACGAATCTGCACGTGCCAAGTGATGTGATCATCGACGCCTCCATGCCGGCGATGATCCGGAATTCCGGTCAGCTTTGGGATAAAAACGGCGACACAAAGGACACGCTGGCGGTAATTCCGGACAGTTCCTACGCGTCGGTCTACCAGGCCGTAATCGATTTCTGCCGGAAAAACGGCGCACTGGACCCGACGAAAATGGGAACGGTGCCGAACGTTGGTTTGATGGCCCAAAAAGCGGAGGAATACGGATCGCACGACAAGACGTTCGAGGTCGGTTCGGCCGGCAAAGTCCGGGTCGTTGACAGCGATGGGAACGTGCTGATTGAGCACGAGGTGAATGAGGGCGACATTTGGAGAGCCTGTCAGACGAAAGACGCGCCGATCCGTGACTGGGTCAAACTGACGGTATCCCGCGCTCGGGCGACTGGCTGGCCGGCGGTTTTCTGGCTCGACGAAACACGCGCACACGACGGGAATTTGATCGCGAAGGTGAACGGGTATCTTCCGGATCACGACACGGAGGGACTGGAATTTCACATTCTCCCGCCGGAAAAAGCCTGCGAATTTTCGCTCGAACGAATCGCACGCGGCGAAAACACGATCTCGGTCACGGGCAACGTGCTGCGCGATTATTTGACGGATCTGTTCCCGATTTTGGAAGTCGGCACAAGCGCGAAAATGCTCTCGATCGTTCCGTTGA
>JABDJT010000015.1 GCA_013003335.1 Verrucomicrobiales bacterium
GTGGCACCCTTTGGCCGGAGGGAGTTCTCGATATACCCGCCAAGCCAAGACCAAAAGGCAAAGGCGGCGACGAAAAAGGCGGGAAAGGGTCCGAAAAAGGCACCGCAGGAAACCCGCCCGGCGAGGAATCCACGACCCTACCCCGGTCGTTCCACGATGTGCCGCAAAAAGAGAATTCGAACGATCCGCCGCAGGACCTCGAGGAACTGTTCCCCAAACCACCGGAAATCCCGGACGATTTCACCGAGGTGCCAATGCCGCCGATCGAAGGCGAATTGCGGGACCGCTTCTTCAAGCATCGTCCTCGCGATTTCCTGATCGATCCGCAGCAGATGCTCAGCGAGCAGCGCTCGAACGACCTTGCCAGTTTCCTGCGCTTTCACGCGGAGGAAGAGGAAAACGAGATCGACATTTACCTGATTGTTCTCGGCAAGGGGCAATCTGTCCCGGTCGATATTTCCCTGAAAAACCTCCACCGCGACTGGTTCGGCGATGTGCCGACGGCCCTGGTCGTCACGCAAATGGGCTCGCTCGGCCGCACCCAGATGATTTACGGCGACCCGATTCACGCGGCGATCGAACCGAGCGCGCTCAGCCGGATTTACCAGCATTGTCTGCGGGAAGCGCAGACGCACGAAGATGATTCCGACCAGATCGAGACCATGGCCCTCGAGCTCGCTGCCGAGATTTACTGGGTATCGCAGCTGATGAAAACAAAGGACAGCGAGTCGACCGATCGGGTGACGTCGGCGGACCTGACATCGGCCGCCGCTGCCGCTTCAGCGGAAGCGAATTCCGCTACGACTGCTTCCAACGCGGCTCCGGTTGCCTTTTCGAGAATGGGGCTCGAATCCCGCTCCGGCCTTCCCTGGTGGTGGATGCTGGGAATCATTGGCACGCTTGGAATCATCCTGCTGGCGTGGATCGGGAGCTGGTTCTGGCGGCGGGATTCGCTGAGCAGCAAGCCAGTCTTGTTCGAGGAACGCCAGCTGCCGCCGCGGCTCGGTGGCGAATATTCCGGCGGTGGTTACATCGGCATTTCCTACGAAGTCGGTCACCGCGAGTGATTTTTTGGTTGATCGAAACCGTGCGCGAGCCGAAAAGAGCGGCATCATGAGTGATCTGAAATTTCAGGATCGAATTGTCGTCGTCACCGGTTCCGGCCGCGGGATCGGAAAAGAAATCGCCCGGTGTTTCGTGCAGCAGGGCGCCAAGGTCGCGGTAGTCAGCCGGACGGAGTCGAATTCGTCGTCTGCCGCAGAGGAACTGAATGCCGAAGGACCCGGATCCGCGAAGGGATACGCCGTCGATATTGCCGATTTCGAGGCCGTCGCGGAATTCGGCAAGGCCGTGGCCGCCGATCTCGGAGTGGCTTCGATCCTCGTGAACAACGCCGGTGTCACTCGCGACGGACTGGCCCTGCGCATGAGCGAGGACGACTGGGACACGGTCCTGAACACCAATTTGAAGGGCGCCTTCAACGCTGTGAAAGCTTTTCAGCGCGGACTTTTGAAAACCGACGACGCCCGGATCATCAACATCAGCTCTGTGATCGGCCTGATGGGCAATGCCGGTCAGTCGAATTACGCCGCTTCGAAGGCCGGTCTGATCGGTTTCACAAAAGCACTGGCCAAGGAATTCGCCGGCCGGAAAGTCTGCGTCAACGCGATCGCCCCGGGCTTCATCTCGACGGACATGACAGACGAATTAACCGACGAGCAGAAAGAAGGCGTCCTCGCCAACATCCCGCTTGGCTTTCTCGGCGAAGTCAGCGACATCGCGAACGCCGCGCTGTTTCTCGCGAGCGGCGAAGCCCGCTATATCACCGGCCAGGTGCTGACGGTCGATGGTGGAATGGTCATGTGAGATTTCGAATCAACAGGGTTGGATTGTTTTAGGGACGGATTTGTGACCGGTTTTTTCCTTCGCAATCCGGCCCGATTTGCTACCGTTCCCGCATGAAAGTTTCGCCCATCGCGTTTTGCCTGACCGTCGTCCTGACGGGTTCGATTTTTGCCGAGGAAAACTGGCCGCAGTTTCGCGGGCCGACGGGGAGGGGACATTCCGAATCGGCGGATGTACCGGAAAAATGGGGGCCGGAGAACGTCAAGTGGCGAAAGGAATTGAAGGGAACGGGTCAGTCCTCGCCTGTGAACTGGGGCGACAAGCTGTTTTTGACCTCGTCCTCTGATGACGGCACGGAGCGATACGTGTTCTGCCTCGACCGGAAGACCGGCGATTTGATCTGGGACAAGACGATTCCCTGTGCCAAGCCGGAGTCCGCCCATAAAATGAATTCCCGGGCCACCCCGAGCTGCGCCACGGATGGCGAGCGGGTCGTGGCGTTTTTCGGTCCGGCCGGGATTCACTGCTACGATTTGGCCGGAAATGAAGTGTGGTCGAAAAACCTCGGCGATTTTCCCGGAGGCTGGGGGATTGCTGCTTCGCCCATCATTGTCGGTGATGTGGTAATCCAGAATTGCGATGCGACGGGCCCGAGCCGCCTCGTGGCGCTCGACAAGGGAACCGGCGACATCGTCTGGGAAACCAAGCGGGAGGACAAGCCGCGCGGAGGCTGGAGCACGCCGGTTTTGATCGAGTTCAAGGGCAAGAAAGAACTCGTGCTGAACGGGGAATTCGGCGTGCGCGGATACGACCCGGCAACCGGCGAGGAGCTGTGGTTTTGCAAGGGCTTCAATGGCCGGGGAGCCCCGATGCCGGATTACGC
>JABDJT010000046.1 GCA_013003335.1 Verrucomicrobiales bacterium
GCGTAATACCGGCCAATCACCGTCGCAATCCGCGCTCCCGCTTCGGCGAGTTTGTCCTCGCAGTACGCGATGTAATCTTTTCCGCCGGTCGGCGACGTGTCGCGCCCGTCGGTGATTGCGTGGACCATAATATCATCCACACCTTCCGCTTTAGCTGCATTCGCCAGCGCGATGAGATGGTCCTGATGACTGTGAACCCCGCCGTCTGAAACCAATCCGAGCAGGTGCAATCGTCCGCCTTCGACGGCGGCTTTTTCAAACGCCTCCTGCAGAATCTCGTTTTCAATCAGCGAACCGGATTCGATGGCCTTGTTGATCCGCGTCAGGTCCTGGTAAACGATTCGGCCGGCACCAAGATTCAGGTGGCCAACCTCCGAATTTCCCATCTGGCCATCCGGCAATCCGACATCGGTCCCGCTCCCGCTGATGCGGGAAACCGGATATTTTTCGTACAATTGATCGTGAAACGGCGTCTTCGCGAGCCGCGGTACGTCGCCGTTTTTCTTCGCGCCCGCTTCCCCGTCCGGGTTATCGCCCCAGCCGTCGCGGATGATGAGAACAACAGGTTTTTTAGCCATCGGGTGATGTGTCCGGCAGAATCGGGTGTTCCGCAAGAATCAATCGACGACAAATTCCACACTTGTGATCCTCCATTTCCCATCTCTGCCCTTTTCGCCGAACAGATTCAGCCCACCTCCCTCGTAAGAAATGAAACCGCCTTCCTGCGTCGCGGAATATTCGAGCGTCGGACTCTGGCCTTTCTTTTGACTGAATTCGAGCATCTCAACAATCTCGACTCCGGCCACGGCAAATGCCCGGTCCTTCACGCCCGCTTTGTAGGCTTTGAAGAAAATCTCCGCCGCATCCTGTGCCGAATCCGCGCCGACATTGTCCTCTTCCCTGACAGGCCCCAGTTCAAATCGTTGTGCGATCTGGCGAATTCGCTCCCGCGTCAGCCGCGCTTTCGTCCCGAAAAACAGCAACGGGGATGCGCTGCCGCCCCGCATCTCATCACTGACCGATTCCGCCTCCGCGTCACGGAATTTCACCCACGCCCGCTGCGCCTCGCGAAATTTTTTCTCCGCCTCCTCATCATGCAATTTCTTCAACGCCGCCTGGTAGATTTTGTTCAGTGCCTTGTCCGCAAACTCAAACTGATATTTCGCCTGGTGGTTCATCTCACTCTGGCTTTGCGAGAAAGCGACCCCCGCCGAAGCGACCAGCATCATCAAGAAAGAAGCCACACGAATCATGCGTGAAGAATCCGGTAGGCATCGGAAAAAGTCACGCGGCATTTCGAAGCAACAGGGTTGGTTGGGCGATTCAACCCTGTTGATTCGATTTTTTACTTTTTCGCCTTGTTGTTCTTTCGCGGCTTGGACTTGTACGGTTCGCCGTTCAGATAATCGATCCGGCGAGTCACGCCGTCGCCTTTCGCGGCCGGCTTCAGCTCAGCCGGGTCGATTTCGTATTCATCGTAGAAATCCTGGAACAAGACGACCGAGTTCAGAGCCTCGGTCGCCAAAACAGCATTGTTGGTCTTGTTGATCACCTCAGCCAAAAACGGCATGGGATCACCCAGCCCGGCCACGCCGACAAATTCGGCAGCGCGCACGCGAATCATCTTGTCCGGATCGCCCTTCGCCATCTTTACCCCGGTTTCGCCAAATGCCTCGGCAGCTTCTTTTCCGAACGCTGTGCATACCATCGCCCCCCACATCCGTTTCATTTCATCCTCGGAATCAAGCGCCTGCCGGATCGGCTCCTGCGCTTCTTCAAAAGGTAAAAGCGCCAGGTCTGCGATGTCGACCAACTCGGCAATCAGTTCCTGGTTTTCTTTCCCATATCCGGTTGGATTTTCGTCCAGCACGTGTTCGACGAGAAAGCTTTCCGGAAAAAAGCTGAGATCCGGCATCGCCGACACTTTTTCGTGCAGTGCGGCACGAAGTTTCCTCAGGGTTTCGGCGTGAGCGGGATCATTCGCGAGGTTGTTCACCTCGTGCGGATCTGCCTCGACGTCGTAGAGCAACTCCACCGGTTTTGGTTTGAAAAAGGCAGCCTGCGCTTCGTTCAGTTTGCCTTCCTGGAACAGCGTCCGCCATTCCTCATAGGCCAGCATCCGGTAGCGATAATTATTCTGCAGACCATCCGGCAGCCAGTTTTGATAGCAGCGGATGTACTGAAATTTGCCTTTCCGCAGGCTTCGGAGAAATTCGTATTTCTCGTCGAACCGGTCCGCGTATCCGAAGGCTTCGTCCCGAGCGTTCACCTCCTCCATTTTCACACCCTCACCGAGAAAGGGTTTCCCGTCCGTGCCCTTTGCCGGCTCGATTCCCGCCAGTTTCAAAACGGTCGGGCCAAAATCAACGAAGCTCACGAAACCCTCGTGCCGGGTGCCGCGCTCAGCATCGACGAGGTGCTTGAAATTTTCCGGCACACGAACCACCAGCGGAACGTGAAGACCGGATTCATAAATGTATCCCTTCCCGCGAGGCAGAACACCGCCGTGATCGCCGAAGTAAAAGATGAACGTGTCTTCCAGCACGCCCTCAGCTTTTAAATCCGAAACGGTCGCTCCGACAATCCGGTCGATTTTCAGCTGGTTGTCGAGGTAGCGGGCATGGGTGTAGCGGAATTTTTCCGTGTCCGGAAAATAATCGGTGAGTTGGACGGATTTGGGGTTGTGGATCGTTCGGTCGTTTTCGAAAGACTCCTGGTTGAAATGCAGCGAGCTCTCGTGCGTGTCGCCGTGGCTCTGCATGTGAAAAAACGGCTGCGAATTGTCCTCCCGATTCATCCAGCTCGCATTTTTCGAGCTCTCATCCCAAACGCCTTTCCCTTCGATCGCGTTGTAGTCCTTTTTCGAGTTGTTGGTCGTGTAATAGCCCGCCTCGCGAAGGTAGGCCGGGAACATTTTCAATTCACCCGGCATCGGTGCCATCTTGTATTTCCGGTGAAACTGCGTCCCGATTCGCGGTCCATAACAACTCGTCGCCAGCGTGGTGCGCGCCACCGAACAGACCGGCGAATTCGAAAACGCGTTTTCAAAAACGAGGCCTTCCTTTGCCAGGCGCTCAATATTTGGGGTGCGGGATCCGCCTTTGAAAAAGAGGTCGAGGTAGTGAATGGAATTGTCTTCCGAAACGATAAAAACGACGTTTGGACGATCGGCCGCGCGGGCAGAAATCGCGAGGAGGCAAATTGCGAGTAGGCTGAAAATTCGATTCATGCTGTCACGGTAAAAAAAGCCGAAACACGAATCAACCCTGTTTGATTGGCGAACTGACCCTGCTGGTTCGATTCAACAGGCTGCTCGAAGCTCCGCCACTTTGGCCGGATCGATTGCCTCGCCGTTTTTTAATGACGTCCCGACGATCAATCCATCGGCAAATTCCAGCAGCTCTTTCGCATTTCCGGCGGTTGCGCCGCTGCCGACGAGAATCTGCGCTTCGGGCACAGCCTCGCGAACTGCCTTTAGATCCGCCAAATCAGTCGCTTCGCCTGTGCCGGTTCCGGAAATGATCAGGGCATCCGCTTTTCCCCGATGCCACGTGTCTTTGGCTGCCTGCTCAATCGAGATGGGAGCAAGCGGCGTGGCGTGTTTGACCAGGATATCAGCAAAAATTCCGGCCTCCGGGCAGATTTGATCCCGCTTACGGACAGTCGCGGCGGCATCGCCTTCAATGATTCCCTGGTCAGTCAGCATTGCGCCGGTGTGGACATTCACCCGGATAAAATCGCCGTCGCAGACAGCACAAAGTCCGAGCGCGGCAGCAGGATCGTTTCGCAGGACATTGAAGCCGAGCGGGATAGAACCTTCGATTTCGCGGCGAATTTCGACGGCGGCCCGGGTCATCGCGGCGACGGTTTCAGGCGGCACGGCGGTTTTGAAGAACGGGGTGTCACCAAAATTTTCCACGATCACTGCATCGAATCCGCCTTCCATGATGGCTTTGGCATCGGAGACCGCGCTTTTGATCACCTCCTCCATTTCGCCCGGCAGGGGCGGGAGATGGATGACGCCAATCAGGAGCGGTTTTTTGGAAAACGATTTCACGCCCGGTATTGGAAAAAATCACCGTTGGTTCGGCGCAATCGACAGGAGCTTGATATCGATTTGCTGCTCGATCGGCACTTTGAGGGGCGCACCCGCCTGGCCGCCCGGCAGATCAACCGTCATCAAAACAGTTTGCTGGCTTTGCCGAACTACTTTCGCGGTCTTGTCGAAAATCACCTGGCCCGTCATCCGGTTGCCCTGAAATCCAAGTTTCTCGCGACCGCCTTTTCCCCCGCCCACATCATTCTGCACGGCGACATCGCCTTTCATCGTGCCCTTGAATTCGATTATCGCACAATCAGCTTCGTCGATTTTTTCATCCCGAACGTATCGGTATACGATTTCAAATTCGAGTTCGCCGAAGTTTCCGAAATCGTTTTTGCCTTTCTGTGTCCACTCACTGCCCGACGCCACCGCATCCTTTGGAAACCCCCGGTGGAGGCCGACGATCAGTTGCTGGAGTTCATCCGGTCCGAACTCGGGCATGCCCGGCATGGCAGACGCGGCACCGCCTCCGCCGCCATCACGCCGCGCGGCGACCTGGTTGCGTTGATCCAGTTCAATCTGGACGAACTGCTCGAGGGACGAACTGAAATGTTTTGCCAGGGCAGACCCATGTGTTTTTTCGTCGGCCGAATCGTACCGCATCTGTTGCGTGCCTGCATTGATCGCGATTTTCAATGCTTCGGTCGAACCGGTGATCTGCACGCCCGGATCCCCGGTTGGACGAGGCTGGACGATAAATTTGGCGGTTTGCGTCATGTGCACTTCACGGGCGTTTGCTTCACCGCCGGGCAATTTCATCCGGACACCGGTCGACGATTGATACCGGTAGGTTTTGCCGGACTGGAATCCCGGCGAAAGGATTTTTCCCGCCGGTTTGGCGTCCTGCGCAAACGCCGTCACCGGGGTCGCAATCAGTAGGAGGAAGGGGATGAATCGTGTTTTCACAATGATCAACGTCCCACACCGGTCACGTGAAAGCAATCCAATCGAACGTGCTGTTCTGATCATCGCGGCCCACTTTTTCCGTGCGAAAGTGGTCGGTTTCGGTCAAAAGTAAGACTGTGAAACTTCGAATGACATTCCTGTTTTTGAGCAGTGCGATTTTATTTGCGGGCTGTGAAACCAATCCGGCGCAGTCGTCGGGCAGCAAAGCTCCCGCCCGCATGTATGTTCCGGCAAACGAAGGTGTCCCGGCGATCGCCCGGCGGGAAATCATCCGAAGACAGGAACGGATGCGGGCGGCGGACACGGCGGCCCTGCGAGCCGGACAACAGCAGGCTGCAGGCGACACGGAGGGCGCGATCCAAAGTTATAAACAGGCGCTTACGACCTTGCCTGCGACGGAGTGAGCTTTTTGCCGCTTACTCTTCCGAACTGCCGGTTTTCTGGATCCAGCGAAAGGTTCCCGGCTCATCGGTATCTTCGACCTGGATCCACTCACCGGGGAAAGACTTTCGCTGGGCGTGACGCCACTGTTCCCGGCGAACTTCGGCTACCGGTTTGTCCTTCTGCTCTGCCTCGTATTGCATGAGAAAATTCCGGTCTTCATTTTCCTCGGCGACGGTTTTTTTCACGTAGTCGCCATACTCCCCGGCTGGAAGGTTACGGATGGAAAGGAGGCCTTCGGCCGATTCGCCCACCAGCCGATTGTCTTTCAACTCGCGAATTTCGCCCATGCGGTTGCGGCGCCGGGTCATCACATCCTTGTAATTCTTCTGCGCCGCGCGGGCTTCCTCGTCCTTGTCGCCGTGCTGATACACGTGGACATCCATCGACATCTCGACTTTGACCGGCTCAGCGGTGGACACATTGACATCAAACGGCTTGGTGCACCCGGGGGCGAGGAAAGCCAAAAAAATCAGCAGCGGAATCGACCGCCGTCGCCAATCCGCCGTCGCCCGTTCCGTCTGATATTTCCGATCGTTTGTGTTTCGAGGTGCCATCCAAAGTGGACTCGTGAGCCAGCCATCCTACTGTTTTTCGGGTAAAAGTCGATTACTCTTCCACTGCCTCAGCAACATCGTTTTCCACCTTCTTTACCGGTTTTCCCCGCCAATCGTGGACGTTGATGTTCAACTTTCGATTCCCGGTTCCGCCTTCCAACTTGAGACGCAGCCATCCGTCGCGATTCAGGAAATAAAGATCGCCGCTGCCTTTCGTATAATCGAAGTCCTTGATCGTTTCGAGAGCGACTGTGATGCCACTTCGCTGAAGAACGGACCACTCTTCCGGGAGCTCTTCGATCACCTTTTCCAGGCGGGTGACGTTGAACCGACCCGGTTCGAGAATCTGAAAATCGCCTGTTGTTTCCCCGAATTCCAGTCCAACCCCCTCGGACACGATCTTGGCATTTACTTTTCCCTCCATCACGAAGCTATCGGGAGCAATCACCTCTGTTAAGGCCTTGGTATCCATGCCTGTCCCGGACATCCAGGCATCCCATTTTCCGGTTTCGTTCAGGTAAATGTTGAACTGACCCTCCGCGTATCCATCGTAGGCTTTTCCGCCAAATCTCCCGTAAATTCCCTCCGAATCGTACGTCACGGTCAGGTAAACCTCTTCGGCGTCGAACTGTTTCCAAACAGCCCGGTCAAGCGTGAAGGTTTGCACGAGGTTGTTGTCTTCCTGCTTGATCGGCACATTGAAATCAATCTCGCCTTTCAGGCCGTAGAGCTGAACTTTGAAGTCCGGAAATTCGTATACGTACTGTTCGTCGGGAATCTCCAGGTGAAGCGCAATTTCGCCTTTTTCCATGTTCGTCGTCGCTTCAAAAGGAAACGGCACGATGCCGACCGGATAACCGACGGGAGCGACGATGATTTTTCCATAGTGCGCCTGGATCGTGCCGATTTCCCAATCCGGATCGGCCTCCACATCGGGAAGAATCTCCTCCTCCAACCCGATACTTACGCCTTCATTTTGAGCCCGGTACTCTTTCTGGTAATCCATCCACCAGAACAGTCCCTGGCCGACATACAATACCGGGCCAAGCAAATCGATCTTTTCGATCCGTTGCTCCATCAGGCCTGCCAGGGTGAATTCCACGAACACCGTCGGAAGCTGAGCCACCCGGATAAATCCGTCATACGGATCCATGATTTCGATTCCTGTCAGCTCGATCTTCTGCTTCTCGGTGTTGTTCAAAAGACCTTCGCCGGTGAGATCGACGTCCTTGATTGTTGTCTCGATCGCAAATTCCAGCCCTTCGATCTGCGGAATCATCGCCTCGAAAACAACCTTGCTCTCGGTCACCTGAACTTCCCCGATTTTCCAGCCTGTCTCTGAAGGCACAGCGGCTTGGGGTTGATCGTCCGGTTTCGGTTCCTCCGGATTGTCCGCAGGTTCCTGTTTTTCGGCCATCGTCTTCAAACCATCCCCGATCTTCACTGTGCCGCCTTTTACTTGCACCCGTTCAATCCGCTGTTCACGCTGCACGCCGGTGGCCGTCAGATCGAGAGTGAAATCCCGAACGAAGGCCACGTCTTTTTCCGCAATGCCGCGAATGATGACCGGCTTTGTCGGATCCGGATCGGTCGGAAACAAACCACCGAGAGGCGGACGTTCCGGAGCAGGGCCGACCGATTCCGGTTTCGCGTGATTTCGCAGCCGGACGCCGGTAAAATGCACGCGGTATCCCGGATTTTCCGGATCGGACGACACTTCCGGGTCATCTTGGATCGAAAAATTTCCGCCGACCTTTGGGATCTGTCCGCCGCCAAGTTGAGTGTCGACCACGATAGTTCCATTATCGATAGCGAGGTCGCCGACTATCCAAATCGGCGCTTCAGGCTCCACCTTTTCCTCCCCGTCTCCGGAATCGTCCGGATTCGCCCAATCACCGAGCGAAGCGTCCGTCACCTCCACCACAGGCTGATCCAGTTTCAGCGACTTCACGCCGCGTTCATCGAGCAATTCCGAAAGCTGGAATTCCAGCGTGCCAGTCGGAATCGTCACGAGCGAGGCCGACTCCGCACCCGGCCCCTGCATCACGAAATCCGATACATTCAAAACGATTTCCGCATCAAAACCAGCTTCGCCGCCGATTTTCACCCCGGACAAATCAGCAGTCAGTTTGCTCGAAATTCCAGGAGCCTCTCCCAGATCGCGCATCAGAAAAATCCCATCCTGAATCCGCACGGTCTCGACCGTCCAGGGCTCGCCCGGCGCTGATTCCGGTTCGACTTCGGTTTTCTTCCCCTCCCCGCCGAACCTCGCAATTGAATCCGCGGTCAAAACGACGTCCGGACTCTCCAGCACGATTGAATTCAGCTTCTTCAAATGCAGGATTTCCAACCAGTCCCCGCGCAAATCGATCGCGTTCAATCGGGCAAGAGGAACGTCGGCGTCACCGGCCGCGGAGCCATCGATGCGCACGTCTTCGAGCCGGAGATGAAATTGTTCACCTGCAAAAAACATTCCGCTGCCCCATTGAAAATCGCCCCAGTCAAAACCGGTTTCAAAATCGACATCCGGTACAGCCGCAAATTCACGAACAGAAAAATCTCCTCCTTCGAGGCGAACACGATTGACTTTCAACTCTGCGCTGGCGGGCCGTTTTCGATCAGACAGGGTTGGTTCGTCAACCGTATCCTGCTGGTTCGTTTCGGCGATTGATTCATCTGCTGCCTCCGGGCCGGATACGAGTTCTGGCGTGACGGTAATCGCCGGATTCAGAACGGAAAAATCAACGACCTCGATCCGGGCAAAATCCGGGGACAACAGTAGATCGAGAGCGATTTCATCAATGCTGCCAAATTCCGCGTTTTCTCCGATATTGAGATTCTCAAATCGCAGCCTCATCGGCTCCTCGGTCATCCATTTTGCCGAAGACATATCGAGAGCCTCGGTTCGGAATTTCCAATCGAGTTCCATCGGGGGCCTGCCATCCAGATCCACCTCCAACTTTCCATCTCGCACCTCAAAGGAATCTGTGAATTTTCCGAGGAAATCGAGGCTGACGCCCGCATTTTCCGACTTTTCCGTTTTCCCTCCACTGTCTCCCACCCCGAGGGCGGCGAGTGCACGGTCGTCGATCCGGATCACCGGTTTCGACATGGTGATCGAATCCACTTTTCGGGTTTTTCGGATTGTTGCCGGATCAAATGTCACTTCGAGTCGTTCAATCCGTGTCGGTCGTGCATCCTCCGGTGCATTTTTCGGAGTCAGGAACAACCCGTCGATCACAACCTTTCCCCGCTCCGGATACTCGATTGCTTCCAATTCAAACCGATAGGTCGACGAAATCTTCGAGAGCGCAAAATTCGCCACCAGGGCCCGATTCTGGTAGGCGAACCAGGCGACCAGTGAAATCAGGAGCACTCCCAGCACGGCCATCATCAAAAGCCAGCCGAACGCCTTCGCCAACCAAATGGCAATGCGTTTTTTCCGGCTCCGCGGCGGTTTCCCGGAAGTGGCCGCCGGTGGGTCGTCAGGTTCGTGTTTCTGTTTCGGCACGGCGACGGATTATACCGCGATTTTGCGAATCAGCACGATCACCGTCACAAAAAAGCCGAACAGGAATCCGGCTTCGGAAATGATCCACCACCAGGGCAAACCGGCCGTCAGGTCGATCACCAGGGTAATCGTGGCAAACACGAGGCCGCATTTGGCCCAGAAACTGATGAATTCGCGATAGCGCGGAATGTCCCGCGAAACGTACAGGACCAGCCCCCCGAAAAACATGTAAAATGCCGACAACGACCTCGACAGGTAGCTGACCACAGGGGATTCCGGCATTTCGCCAAGGCCGATCGCCTGGTGGATTGAATTCATCCAGCCGTGAGGCATCACGACCGCTCCGACAGCCGAAATCGACATCACGGCCATGAATCGGAACATCCAAAGGAGGATGAAATGAGCGCGATCGGAAGTCATGAATTTTTACTCAGCCGCGGCCTCCGCTTTCGCTGTCGAATCGTGAGCCACCTGCTCAACGGTGTATCCCTTTTTTCGGAGCAAATCGACCACGCTGTCTTTCCCGACCAGGTGCCCCGCGCCGACGAGAAACATCACGTTTTGTTTCCCCTCCATCGCTTCCTCGATGTGCGGAATCCAATCCTTGTTGCGGTTTGTGAGAAGCAATTCCCGGATCTTTGCATTTTCCTCAAATTGCTCGGTCATCAGGCGGTCGAGTTCCTTGGCGTTTCCGTTTTTCCAGGCTCCGATCATTTCATCGATCGACTCCGCCGTTTCATCGATGCTGGTCAGCCCTTCCCGCAGCATTTCATCCTGTTCCTCATCGCTCAGTTCATTGAACAAATTCAGCTGGAATTCCATGGTTTCCAATCCGCCAGACGGCTTCGCATCCTTCTTTGATTTTTGAAAAAAAACGCCTTCCAGCCCGAGTTCCGGTTTGGCTCCGAGCTTCATCGTTTCCAGCGAAGAAATCGTCAGGTAGGCAAATCCGGGCCGCATGCGTTCCATCTGCATCTGCTGAAGATTGTTTTTGCGGATGTATTTTTCGAGGAGCCGCCAAGTCTTCTTTGAAAGATGCTTTTTCAGGCTGTCACCCGCAGGATAAAGGCCTTTTTCGCGGATTTTCAGCAACTCGGACGGGTCTTCCATCTTGCGCATGTCGATTTCAAATACGAGCCGGAGGCTTTTGTCGTAAACAGCATCGTAAGCCGGCGGGATTGGATAATCCTGATCCCGCAACAGGTGAACGGAACCGGCCAGGAAAATCGTATTTCCGTTCTTCCCGGCCACTTTCCAAATGCAACTGGCAGGTGGTTGAACGGGCTTGGCGACAGGTTTTTCCTGCTGGGCGCAAAGGAATGCAGTGCCAGCGGAGAAGAGGACGATTGCGAAAGCGAAACGGTTCATCAAGTTGGGAAAAATTCTAACGGGGACTCTTGCACCACGCTACCGCAAAAAAATGCCATACGAACTACTGGCAGGTCTCCCAAACCAACTCTCTTCACTCGTGGCGCAGCGCCTCGACCGGATTCATTGAGGCCGCCCGGATCGCGGGGTAAATCCCGAATATCACACCGGTCAAAACGGAGATCGAGAACGCGAGCGTCGGAGCCCAGAACTGGATGATCGTCATCATGTTGGCGAATTTTTCGATGATGACCGGGACTCCCAGGCCGAGACCGACCCCAATCAACCCACCTGCTCCGGAAAGCAGGATCGTTTCGACCAAAAACTGCAGCACAATGTCGCGCTGTTTTGCTCCGAGAGCCCGCCGGATGCCGATTTCTCGAGTGCGTTCTGTCACCGTCGCGAGCATGATGTTCATGATGCCAATCCCGCCCACGAGCAGGGAAATCGCCGCGATGGATCCAAGTACGATATTAAAAATCTGCTTGGTGCGTTCGGCGCGGCGCAGAAGTTCCAGCGGAACGGTGATCTTATAATCCACCTCCTTGTGATTTCGCTCCAGGATGTGGCGGATTGCTTCTGCCGCAGGAACGACCGGGTAGCCGTCGTCGATCTTAACTGTCACTTCGTGGAAATCGACTTTTTCGGCCTCGAAACTGCCGGAACGGTATTTGAACAGGACTTCACCGAACCGGTCTTCGAGCGTCGAAAGCGGGATCATCATCTCCATCGGCAAATCGGCGTCTTCCGAATCGCCCGCTCCGGATTCGTCTGCCTTAGACATGCCCTTGCTACCAAACTCGGTATTCGCCCCGGTGGCATTGGTTTCGATGATGCCTACGATTTTGAAGTAGTTTCGCTGCAGACGGATTTCTTTTCCGATCGGAGAGGATAGCGGGAAAAGCTTCGCGGCGAGTTCCTCGTTAATCACACAGACTGGATCGCACCCCTCCATTTCGATCTGGAGAAAAAAACGGCCCTCCACCATTCGCCGGTTTCGCATTTCCGGGAACCATGGAACGGTTCCGAGTACTTCGGCGTCAATACTTCTGGTCTGGTTCCACAGGAAATCCTTGATCCGACGGCCCGGCACAGCGATTTCGACGCCCGGAACCGTTGCGCGGATCTGCTCGAGATCCCGATAGGTCACGCCGTATTCGATCACCAGCGAACGCTCTTCCTCGCCGGCGGTCGAGGTATTGGTCGGCTTGACGCTGGTCAGGATGATGTTTTGCGAGCCGAGATTTTTCAACTGCAGTTGGGCCTCGTAGCTTGCACCTTCGCCGATTGCCAGCATCGCGATCACTGACGCGACGCCGAACACGATCCCCATCGCGGTCAGAAGCGACCGCAATTTGTGAAGCCAGAGGCTTTTCAAACCGAGAATGACGGAGCGTTTGACCCGCCAGGGATTGATCAGTTGTAAGGGGGAGTTCAGTTTCTGGAAGGAGGTGACTGTTGCATTCGATAGAACAGGGTTCGTTTGGCGAACCAACCCTGATGATTCGATTTACCCGGTACTCAGGGCCTTTGATTTGTAATTCATTTCCGAAGGCGCAGCCTGTCCCATGGAATCATAATGAATCAGGCCGTCTTTCAGTCGGATGACCCGCGAAGTTCGATCGGCCATGCCCTCGTCATGGGTAATCAAGATCAAGGTTTTTCCGCGCTGGTTGAGATCATCAAAAATCTGCAGAATATCGCCGCCGGATTTGGAATCGAGATTGCCGGTGGCTTCGTCGGCGAGGATGACGGCGGGGTCATTGGCAAGGGCCCGGGCGATGGCGACTCGCTGCTGCTGACCACCGGAAAGTTCGGCGGGCCGGTGATCCAATCGGGAACCGAGCCCGACTTGCTCCGCAAGCGAGGCGGCGATTTCGTGGGATTCCTTTTCGGAAATTCCCTGGTAATAGAGTGGCACCTCGATGTTTTCGACGACGGTGAGTTGCTGGATCAGGTTGTAGCTCTGAAAAATGAATCCGAGACGCTTTCCGCGCACCTGGGAGAGGTCGTCATCGGCGAGGTTGGCGACGTTTTCGCCTTCGAGAAGGTAATCACCCTCGGTTGGCTGGTCCAGGCAACCGAGAATGTTGAGCAGGGTGGATTTTCCGCAGCCGGACGGACCGAGAATAGAAATGTAGTCGCCCTCGTAAACCGTCAACGTCACGCCGCGGAGAGCTTTTACGGTAATTTCCCCCATCCCGTAGTGTTTCTCCACGTCCCGCAATTCGATGATGGGGCGTCGGTCAGACATCCGAGGTTTCGGCGGCATCAGGCGCCCGGTTTGCGCGATTTTTCCTTCTTCTCCGGCGGACTCGCCGTTGGAGTGGACTTTTTGGGGGGAGCCTTATTCCCGATCTCTTTTGGATCCGGCTCGTAATCCTGCGGCATGCTGAGCGCTACGACGTCACTGTCTTCCAGGCCGCTGGTGATCTCGATAAATTCGTCATTGTGTTTCCCGATTTCGACCACGTGACGCACATAGTCACCGCCTTTTTTCAGGAACACAAAGTGCTCATCACTCTCCACGAAAACAGACTGCACGGGGATAAACAGCACGTCTTCCAGTTCATCGACAACGATATTCACCTTGGCGGTCATGCCTGGTTTCAGGAACTCGTTGTTGCCTTCGATTTCAATCGTGGCGGGATAAACTTTCAGGGACGGATTGTAACGAGAAGCGTTTGAATCAGGAAGCACAGCCAACTTGGAGACGCGGCCCTCCAATGTGACATCGGCGAAGGATTCCGCGGTGATGAGACAACGTTGGCCCAGTTCGACTTTCTTGATGTGCGATTCATGGATATCAACATCGACCCCGAGCTTCGACATATCGGGAATCGCGAAGATTGGCTGACCAAGCTTCAAGGTCGCTCCGGCGGAAATCGCTTCGTAGTAGCGGGAGGTGTAGTAGTTGTCGTTCGAGCCTCCATATGCAACGAGGCCCGGTTTTTCGGCATAAATCACGCAGCTGGCCAATTGTTCCTCCAGATCCTGTCGCTGCTTCAGCTCCAGCTCATATCGGCGCTTATAGGACCGGTATTTCGCATAGACCTGCGACATCTTGGCCATATTTTCCCGCTTCTCGCGAACCAGTTCGAGGAGGGCTTCTTCGTAGGCGGAAAGCATTTTTTCCGCTTCTTTGGGAAATTCGTAGTCCACGAACAAATCGAGTTCGGTCTCCTTCGTTTGCACGGAGAGCTTGGCTTTTTCAAGATTCACTTTCTCGTTTTCAAGCGTTGCCTTCGTAATGAATTCGCGATCTGCGAGACGTTGTGCACCGGCGAAAGATTCCTCCACCACGGAAAGTTCTGAAGCTGCAAGGAGAGCCTCGTCTTTCATCCGGCGTATCCTTTGCTCCGCTTCGCCGGCCCCCAGCTGGTTGTTTTGCAGGAAGCTGTCGAAATCGATATCAGATGCCTTGCTGACCTCCGAATCCCCCGTGAATGGCTTTTCCTCGATTTCTTCACCGGCACTCTGGGCCAGTTTTTCCGTATTAAACGCTTCCAGGATCAATGCCGTGGCCTCCTCTTCGTATTTATCCAGGGTTGCCGTGTCGTAGGGCAGATTCATGCTCTTCAGGATCACCCTGGCTGTATCCGCCCCGACGAATTTTTCAAAATCGAGCAGCGAAAACCTCATTGCCTGTCTCACCAACTTGATCTCGCTGAGGGCCTCGCTCTCTTCGATTTCGAGGTTTTGCTTTGCCTCAGCATACGTGGCCTGCGTCTGTTGAAATTCCACATCGTGATCCACGATCCGCTCTTCGAGCCCGCTCGGGTCCAGCCGTGCCAACACCTTCCTATTCTTCACGTCTTCCTCGGTGATCTCATAACCTTCATCGACGATTTCCAGGATCTTCACTCCGTTCGACATTTTCACCTCGTTGCGAATCTCGAGGTATTCGAGTGCCTGGATGTTTCCACCTTCCAAAACGTCGATCAGCAAATCACCTCTTTGCACCTGCGCCTCCGGCAAGACGGCTGCCGTATCCTCTCCACCCCCGAAAAATGCAAATCCAAGTCCACCGATACCAATCAGCAAAACAAGTGCGAGCCACCAGAGATGTTTTTTCATGGATTGATTGCTTCCTGATTCCGACCTTCCTGCTCCAATACTGTTACCCAGCTCCCGTCCCCGTTAATATAAAGGATACCCATGTCCTGCCACAGGCGTAAACGTGCCAACGTGTGGGTTACGACTGTCGCCGTTCGTTGGTTCTGGGCATCGACCAAATCCCTCTGCGCGTCTACGAGGTCCCGCGCTTCCCCCTGGCCGATATCCGCGAGAATTACCTGCTCTTCCAAACGCCGCAACGCGAGAGCGACCCCCAACTCCGCAATTTCGAAATTCTTCTCCGCCTGCTCCAGGGCACGCCAGTCGTCGTAAATCTGCAGCCGGACCCGGTCGAGATTCAAATCGTGGGACCGTTTGGCCTGCTCCAATGCGACAAATGCGGCCCGGTAGATGTTTCGGTCCGCCTTCCGGTCGAACGGCAAATCCACGTCAAGCGTAGTCGAAATTTCGCGACGGTTGAAATTGATGGATGGCGAAATATCGCCGGGATCACTGATCGGATTGTAGTTCACACCGACGTCCAGCCCGGGCAGCAGGCCGTTTTTCGCCACCTTGATTCCCCGCTCCGCATCATCGATCCGGTCCTCTGTCGTCACCAGATCCGGCCGTGTTGCAAGAGCAACCTGCACAGCGTCTTTCCGCGAAACTCCCGGCTTTTCAATCCCGAGCCTTTTCAACTCCGAGTAATCGAGGACGACATTCTCATCCACCGACAGCCCAAGCCGAATCTTAAGTGCATCCAACTGGCTGCGGTAATCAGAAAGCGCGTTCACCCATTGGCTTTCAGCGTTCAGCATCGCCTGCCGCAACTGCCCGATCTCCGTCTGCGTCCTCCGGTTTTCCTCCCCGAGTGCCACCTCCCGCTCCACATTTTTGACAAATCCCTGGTAGGCCACCCAATTGTTGTTCACTTCGTCCCGCGCCTGCAACACGCTGTAATAATCACTCACGATACTCACCACGAACCCGCGGCGGAAATTGGCGAAATCCCGCAGCGTATAGAGCAACTCCCGCTCCGCCTGCGTCAATGCCTCCGTCGTTACCGCGGTTCCGCCGCCTCTCATGATTGGCTGGATTAAAGAAACCGCCAACTGGGAGTTGTTGATCTGCCGGTCGCCCAACATGAATTTCAGGAAGTCTCCCGTGAAATCCGCCGCAATCCGCGCACCGGTTCGAGTCAGCTTCGAAACTCCGACTCGCTGGTTTCGCGTGAGCGTGTGCTCCGCAATCAGGAAATTCAGCTCTGTCGCGAGCGCCGAGCGGTCCGCATCGTCAATAATGTCCCGTGCCACAGCAATTTCCGCCCGTGCCGCGGCCGCCGCTCCCGGGTCCTCCAGCAATTCGGCATCAGCCAAGGTAGCTTCCGCTGTCGCCAAATCCGCCCGCGCCGTATCGACAATGGCCGCCGCAGCAGTATCCTCCGCCGGAATCACCACCGTCCGATCACCGGTCCTCGTGTCGCTTGCCCTCGTCAGGTCTCCCTCCCCTTCGAAAATCGGAGCAAAATTGTGCCGGGCCAGTGTCAGTTCCAGAGCCTGAAGGAAAATCGATTCTTTCTGACTCAAATAATCCCGGTTGTAGTGGATCGCGAAATTCAGGGCATCCGCGAGCGTCAACTGCACGGCATCCGCTTCTTCCTCCGCAATTTTTCCAAGATACTCCGCCTGTTCCGGATTCAATCCCAATCCTTCCAGTGTGGCGGGGTCCGGGAGGGTGATATCCACTGAATTCCAGTTCACATTCGCCACATCCCGCACTTTTTTTTGTAAAATTCGGTTCGTCTCCCGATCGGCCCGTTTCTTGTATGCGGTGTGGTGGCAGCCTGACAAACACACCATCCCGGCCGCTGCGAATAGAGTCGCAACGCGGAGTCCAGCGTGTTTCGTGTGCAGGCGTTCCATCGGGGGAAAGGACGCCCATCTTTGGGCGGTCCGTTCCTTCCGGCAAGCCACGGGTTTAGGCCAGCAAAAACCTGAAAAATTTTAAAATCGAATCGAACCAACAGGGGTGCTTCGCCAAACGAACCCTGTTGCTTCGTTTTTCAGGAAAAGGAATCCAGAAATGAAAGATAGAATTCCGCACCGGCCCGGAGCTTTTCAATTTCCAGGAACTCATCCTCGGTGTGGGCCTGGGCGATACTTCCGGGGCCACAGGCGACCGCAGGAATATCTCCCGAAGCCAGCCGGGCTGCATCGCAAAACCACGGAGCGCCGACGGTCTTGCTACCCAGAGTTTCAAGCTTCTTGATGAAGGGATGTTTCGGATCGGTATCGAGCGGCTCGGAATCCACCGTGGTTTTGATTTCCACTTCTCCACTCCAGCCATGTTTCTGAAGCAGCACGGCAAGTTTCCCAAGGGCACCACCGGCGGCGTGGAGGGACGGCGTTTCGCGGAAATCGAGCGAGAGCCGACACTCGGCCGGCACGATATTCGTTCGTGTCCCGCCACGAATGATTCCCGGGTTTACCGTCGATGAGCCGAGTAGCGGGTGGGTAAACTCCGCCAGTTCGGCCCGTAACTCGTTGTCGATGGCTTCATACAACGGTAGCATTTTTGTGATCGCATTTTCTCCCCTCTCCGGGGTTGCACCGTGGGCCGATTTTCCGTGAACCGTCAATTCAGCCCAGACGCAGCCTTTCGAAACATGAACAACGTCCAATTCAGTCGGCTCACCCACGATCGCGAAATCCCACTGCCCACGGTACTTTTCGGCAAAGTGAATCGAACCGGGTTGACCGGTTTCTTCTCCCATCAACCCGACAAACCCGACATTTAATCCCAGGTTCTCAAATCCACCATCACGCTTGGCGACCTGCGCAAGCGCCCAGAGCATAGCCGCCATCGTCCCTTTGGTGTCGCTGGCGCCCCTTCCCCACAGTCTCCCGTCCCGGATTTCGGCACCGAACGGATCGATCGTCATCCCCCCAACGCCAACCGTATCCGTATGGGGGGCAAACAGGAACTTCGGTTTCTCACCCGCCGATTCTTCGGAGAAAAACCGGCCAATCACATTGGGGCGACCGGGAAGGACTTCGTCCCTCCAAACCTCGGCCCCGCATTCTTTTAAAAATGTTCTGACCCATTTCGCGCAGGATGATTCCCCCGTCTGATCCGTGCCGGGATCGCCGTCCGGATTGACACTGGGAATTGAGACCAGCGACTGGAGAATCGAAACCGGGGACTGGTCAAAAGCGGACATTTTTTTGAAAATCGAAAGAGAGAATCAAAGCGGCGAAGTCTCTCAGAAGTGCAATAAGGTATTGACATCGTGGGCAATCTCAGGCCTAAATACGAGTTCGTTTATTTGAAATCTTTGAAACACGAGTCATGAGCGATACTGATCCTCAAAAGCCTTCAACGAAAACATCAACCGTTCCGCTGAAAAAGGAAACGGTGCGAATCACGCTTCGGGCACGTTCGGATGAATCCGGACCAGTGGCACCGAAAGGATCGACCGCGCCAATCCCGGAGGAGGAAACCTCTCCGACCGAGGCGGTCGATCCGACCAGTCCCGCTCCTGAACCGTCAACCGCACCGGTCGACTCCGGTGAAGCAGGGACCTCTCCAATTCCGGAATCCGGTTCGACTGCGCCCGCCGCTCCGGTTGGCACGGAACCTGTTCCACCGTCCGGTTCGACCGCTCCCGCCTCGCCTGCGAGTTCGGATCCGGTTCCGGAAAGTGGATCGACCGCTCCCGCTGCACCTGCGGCGCCCACCACTCCGGCCCCGCCTTCTGCCCCTTCAGCGCCTCCAGTTTCAGCTCTCGGGCCGACAGCTCCGGTGAAAACCACCCCTCCTTCACCATCGGGAGCTCCCGCACCGCCGGCCCCTGCAGCCGCTGCTCCGGCTGCGCCCGCAGCTCCAGCCCCTCCGGCCGGCGCAAAAACGATTCCTTTGGCAAAAGCCCCGACTCCCGGTGGCGGCCCGGCTGCACCTTCTGCACCGGCCGGTCCGGTGGGCGCTAAGACAATTCCGCTGGCGAAAGCCCCCACCCCTGGCGGTGGCGGCGGAGCACCTGCTCCCGGCAGCAAGACCGTTCCTCTTACGCCGGGAGGCGGAGGAGCGAAACCGCTTCCACAGGCCACAGTTAAAATGCAGAAAACCCAGCCAATGGGTGGTTCTGCTGTGCCGACGAGCACAATCAACAAAGCTCCCGATATTCAGTCCACGGCAGCTTCCGAGGAAGAATGGGAAGAAGAATACGAAGAAGGTGGTCTCCTGCCGTTCTCAATCTTCGTGTTTGTCTTTGCGATTGCCGTTTTGGTTATTGAAATC
This sequence comes from Verrucomicrobiales bacterium, assembly GCA_013003335.1. Classification (GTDB taxonomy): domain Bacteria; phylum Verrucomicrobiota; class Verrucomicrobiia; order Verrucomicrobiales; family DEV007; genus JABDJT01. Next base: position 19,238 of record JABDJT010000046.1, read on the forward strand.
CTGACCCAGGCGGCTGCCAAGGGCGTCAGCACCTAATCCTTTTACCACTTTTAGTCATGCCATTCGCTATTCTTGTCCTGCTTTTTGCGATCGGGGTCTTCGTCATCGAATTCCTCACCTATCTCGCCAAAGGCTGATTCGGGGATTTTTCATCTCCGAACGAATCGAAAAAAACCGGAGCCATCGGGGTTTCTTCCCGTGACTCCGGTTTTCCATTTTGGGTGGAGACCTGTTTCACTTTTTCGCCAGTGCCATTGGAGCCAATTCCTCCGGCACTCCAATGACCAGCGTGTTGCCGTAACCACCCGTTCCTGCGTCTTTCAGGGTTTCCAGGTATTTCAGGCGGAACAGGTCCGGGTTTTTCTCGAAAAGGCGGGCCGCGTTCGCCAGCGTGCGCAGAGCCGCCGTGTCACCACGTGCTTTTTCGAGTTGGGCGAGAGATTCTTTTTTGGCCGTGAGAACGGCCGTGTAAGCGGTTTTCAAGTCGCCGCCGAGCATCACGTCGCGAATGTCTGCTTTTCCGATTTCGATACCGAGATCAGTCGTCCCGGTTCGAGCCAGTTCAAGCAGCGCATCGCCGTAGGCGTTCTTCTTCTCGACGATTTCATCGAGTTTCACTCCGCCGAACAGCTGGCGCAGGGCCAGCTGAATCACGGTGTAAATCGCCTGGCGCGGATCATCCGTCGATGCGTGAAATTTCGCGGCATCGACGATTTTCCACCGGGCAACCGCCGTGAGTTTCAGTGTCGCGCAATCCGCCGTGATCACTTCCTGACCCTGCACTACCAGTTCGGAGATCCGGATGTCGTAGGTAATCATTTCATGTCCGGCACCCCACAGGCGGTGTTTACCCGCTTTCAGTTCGCCGACAAATTTTCCGTGACGGAAGTGCAGCCCGACCTGGTAATCCCAAATCGTGATGACCGTGGAATAATGATTCCATACGCCACGGATTGCGATCGCCCAGATGATCAGGGCGATCAGGATTGCGATGATGTAAATTGCTTCTTTCATATTTTGTTCTGCTGAAAATCGGGACCAAAAATGAAGCAACGGTGTTCGTTCGATTTTGAAAAAAATCTGCCTTCCTCTGTCCGCCCCGTTCCCGGGCGGGAATCTGTTATTTCGCAAGATCATCAGCCGTAAAAACAGCTGCGAGAGGCGTGATTCGCAGAGCCCGTTTCCGGTTTTCACGTGCTGACCCGAAGGCCTTCACGATTCCGGCAGACGGAGGAAAGCAGTTCTTTTTGGACCGGATTCGAACCGGCGACATTTCGATTATCAGTCGAAGGCTCTACCAACTGAGCTACCAGTTTGGATTCCAGCCAATAGGCGGCACCTCTCTGCGATTGCATTGAGGCCGCGCGGGTTTGGAAAGTGAATTGGCCACCCGGGATGAAAAACGCGGCCAAAGCCGCATTTACATCAGAAACGGTTCCCAATCGGGAATGTCGTGGGTGTTTCGCAGAAGCGCAGTGACGGGAACCTCGCGCGGAGCGAAGGGTTCACGCCGCAATTGCAGACCTGCTTCTTCCGGCGTGCGGTTCGCTTTGCGCGAATTCACGTCCGTCGCAGCCAGGACACAATTTTCCCACGTGGTTTCACCACCGCGCGAGCGGGGCACGACGTGATCAATGTTGCCTTCGCCGGGGCGCAATTCGCGGCCGGTGTATTGGCACCGGCCTCCATCACGCACCCACAGATTCCGGCTGTTGAACTTCGGTCGTTTCATCGGTACCCGTGCAAAATTCGAAACCACGATCACCGTGGGGACGCGGATCGGACCATGGGCCGTTCCAATGCTGGCATCCTCGTCGCGGATTGGCAATTCCAGCCAGTCTTCCCACTTCGTCGGGGTCATCCAGTCTTCGCCCTGGATATTCAGCGCTGTGGCTGTATCCGTCGCCATTTGGCAAAACGCTTCTGCTGGAGTCCGCGTATTAATCGCCTGCCAATTTCGATTCAAAACCAGAACCACTTTTTGATGCAGGATAGAAGTGCTCATGGCGAACAGTTTTGTTAATTTATGATTGGTAAGAGGTGAAGTAAAAATTTCGGGAATTTCAGTATCAAGTTCGACACGAATCAACAGGGTCTGTTCGATAAACAGACCCTGTTTGATCGTGGGAGACGAATGAACCATCCCTGTTTGTTTGACGAATGAACCCTGTTGGTTCGAAAAAAGATCAGGAAAAAGCGTAAAAGCGGGCCGACCACCCGGAGGCAGCCGGCCCGCTCTCCCCTTTCTTCTTTTGGTTTCTCTTCTTTCTCTTTGCTTTCGCTTTGAGATTGCGTGCCTGGAGACGTGCCATCGGCACGCGGATGGCATGAATTGAAAAACTGGCACCCGGGCACGGATTCGCACCGTGATCTTCGCTTTCAAAGAGCGATGTCCTGACTCTTGGACGACCCGGGAATTGAAAACGCGATGGCATCCCCGCCGGGATTTGAACCCGGGGTACCTGATAGAAAGTCAGGTGTGCTAAGCCACTACACTACAGGGACATTTGAAAATTGGTACCCACGGCAGGGATTTGCACCCGCAACCTCCGGTTTCTGAGACCGGCGCCTCTGCTGGTTGGGCTACGTGGGCGTTTGAGGTAAAACATCAGAGCCAGTTTCCTGGCGACAGGAACATTCCCGCGGGCGCGGGAACGCAAAGTTAGATGTCTTTCTAAAAAAAGTACTCCCGGCAGGATTCGAACCTGCGACCTTGAGTTTCGAAGACTCCTGCTCTTCCGCTGAGCTACGAGAGTAAATTGTCAATGCTTTGAAAAATGGAACCCGATGGAGGAGTTGCACCCCCTGGCTCTACCCCTCTGTTTTTTGCCTGCGGCTTAGAACACCACTGAGGGAACATCGGGCGTCAATCGAGTCCAGACCGTGTTCTGAAATTGTTTCTGGAATGAAAAATGGGCCGGTCGACGGGATTTGCACCCGCTCCGCTACCTTCACAGGGTAGAATGCTGGCTAGTTACACCACGACCAGGATTTATGGGAAAATAAACGGTCCCGACGGGTGCTGCCCCCGCTATCTCCGCACTGACAATGCGGTGAGTCTGCTGTTTCTCCTCAGGACCGGGAAAATTTTTGGTTCCCCTGGAAGGTACCGCCCCTTCTTCACCGGTTTAAAAGACCGGTGCATCACTTTAATGCTTCAGAGGATTTTTGAATTTGAGTCGACAAATGGATGGCAGGAGATGCCGGTAACGCTCCGACCTCTCGTCGGCTTCAACGACGCGCTAATCTGTCTCAGCTAACCTCCCTTACGAAAAAAATGGTCGCTCCGGCTGATAACGTTCCGTTTTGGTTTTCGGCGGGATCTCCATCCAGCCAATCGCTGGAAATGGTGGCAGGCCCCGGTAACGCTCCGGGCGGTCCAGGGTTATGAGCCCCGGCTCGACACTTATCGTCCTGCGATTTGAAACGGAATTCTAAGAACCTTCACGATCCGCGGTTGCCGGCCCCCATAGACGGCGCCGCCATTTCAGGTCGGATCATCTCGTAAGGTTGTTTGTTTGATTGAAAAATTGAATTTGAAAAATGTAGCGATGCTTGGGCCCGTTCCATCTTTCCAGTGTGCCCAGGACACGTGCCCCGACTACTTCGGCCTCTTCGCGGGTATAATAGAAAACAGAGCTTGCCTGACGACAGCAGGATCCCGCGTCCGCAGGACCGCAACGACAGACGTTTTTTGAGAATTGGCAAGCCGCCCCGGTGCTGCCCCGGGCCGTGACGGTTTTGGAGACCATCCCGCACAAGCTGGTGCTGCGACTTCCTTTCCAATTTTGAATCTCAGCAGCAATCCCGATTTCCCAGTTTTCACAATGACACGATCCAACCCTGTTGGTTCATTGAACGAACCCTGTTCACTCGCAAATCATCCTTTTTGCCTCAGGAGACTAACCCTCATGTTTTTGTATTTTTGAGTCGGTTCGGGCAGGAAGCGCGAAATGGAATTGGAATTTTCCGTGTTGTTCATCGATTTCCGGGCATACGGAGATTCTGCTGAATTTAAAAAGAACGAACACCGTTGCCTCATTTTCATGACACAGCCGCAGGATTTCTCGACGGACGTTTCAGTGTTTTCGTTGCGGCACACCTCCCGGAAAGCCTGTTGGGGTTTTGATTTTGATTGATCAAATCTGTATTCATTTGAAGTAACGTTTTCCGGAATAAATATAGGTATCCGGCGAGCAAAACTATAGTTTTACCCTGCTTGACCGGTGGTGATTCAGCACTATCTTTTCTCACTTGCGAAAGCGATAGGTCGAATCAACCCGATCCGTTGCTTCCTGGTTGAACCCGTTGCCGGTTGCCGCCGGCGACGGGTTCTCTCTTTTTTAAGTTATCTTTCAAATTTCCCGGCTCAATTCTGCCGGATTATGTGGTTGGTTGAGTTCACTTTTCGGTGGTTGGTTACAAAAATAAAAAGCCCCGCTTCCTTTCGGAGAGCGGGGTTCACGTAAAACGAAACGTTTTTGTCGTTATTTTTACGTGAACCACGCCCTCCCTTCTTCATCGTTGCCACCAAGATCCTTCTGCATGTCAAAAATACTTTCCTCCGCAGGGTAGGCGGCAAACAGCATGGCCGGGGCAAGGTTCGAGGCATGGAGGCCGACCGAACATTCGGCCGCCCAACGGGGCCACTGCGCCGTAGCTGATTGAAAGATTCTGGATATGGGTAAGGACATTGTTTAAATTTTTTCCAAGGGACCGGTAACATGCTTTGTAAACAAAGTCAATTGATTGTTCAAAACTTTATATAGAAAATAAACTAACCACGAAAAAACCCGGAGACTTACGCCGCCGGGTCTTCGGAATTGACTGAACTCAGACTCAGCCTTTTTTCTTTTCTTTCGCGGGGGAAACAGAGTCAGCTTTGTTGTGCTCGTGCACAACAGTCAGCTTCGCGCCGTCCTTGGCGATGTCTTCAATCTTGGCTTCTTTGCCGTCGGCTCCGGTGACTTTCGTCGATGCCTGCAGCTTGATCGGCTTTTTCGCACCTTCCACAGTGAGTGCCTTCTTGTCGGC
>JABDJT010000047.1 GCA_013003335.1 Verrucomicrobiales bacterium
CTGCCAGGGTGATGATCTCTCTCCAGGCTTCCTGCGCGCGGGTGAGGATGTCGTTGAAAAACGGATCGAGCATCAGGTTGGTGAGATTCGAATCGCGTTCGTAGGCTTCGGTGATGCGGTTCAAAAAGCGGGCGCGAATGATGCAGCCGCCCCGCCAGATTTTTGCGATGGAACCGAGATTGAGATCCCACTCGTGTTTTTCGCCGACGTTTTTAATCAGGTCCATCCCCTGCGCGTAGCTGACGATTTTCGAGGCATACAACGCGTCGTGGACCTTGGCGATGAGCTCCGATTTATCGAGCGTGATATTTGCATTGGGCCTCGGGAAATGCGGGGCTGCCTCCAGCCGCTGATCTTTCAGGGCTGACAAAATTCGGGCTTCGACGGCGGCGTTGATGGTGGAAACAACAATTGCGTTGTCCACCGCGTTCATGACGGTCCAGCGGCCTGTTCCTTTCTGGCCGGCGCGGTCGAGAATGATGTCGACGACCGGTTTTCCGGTTTCCGGATCGGTCTGCTTGAAAATCTCGCTGGTAATTTCGATGAGGTAGCTTTCCAGTTCGCCGCCGTTCCAGTCCGTGAAAATTTCAGCCATCTCTTCGGTCGAAAACCCGGCGGCCTTGAAAATTTCGTAGGCTTCACAGATCAACTGCATGTCGCCGTACTCGATACCGTTGTGAACCATTTTCACGAAGTGACCGGCCCCCCCGGGACCAATGTGAGTCACGCACGGCTCATCGTTGTTCGGTCCGGCTTTCGCGCAGATGGCTTCAAAAATCGGCTGGATAATTTCCCAGCTCGCGGCAGGGCCGCCCGGCATGATCGCCGGGCCTTTCAGAGCGCCTTCTTCGCCGCCGGAAACGCCGGTGCCGATGAAAAGCAGTCCCTTTTCCTCCAATTCCTTCGAGCGCCGCTCGGTGTGGATGAAGTAGGTGTTGCCACCGTCAATGATCAGGTCGCCTTCGTCGAGAAGGGGAACGAGCTGCCCGATAACCGTGTCGACTGCGTCCCGGTCGGTTGGGTCCACGGCGGCGGTCGATTTTACCATGATCATGATTTTTCGCGGACGTTCGAGGCTCTCGATAAAATCCTCCAACGTTTCCGCGCCGTGCAGGTTCCGGTCGGGATTCGCGTTGATAAAATCCGTCATGGTATCCGTGGTCCGGTTGTAAACCGAGACGCGGAATCCGCGGCTTTCGACATTCAGGACGAGGTTTTGCCCCATTACTGCCAGGCCAATCAGGCCGAAATCGCTCTTGCTCATATCGTGAAAGTTCAGATGGTTTGACTGCGATTCCTTTAAATCCACGCACCGCAATGGCAAGTGATCATTTTTCCATTTCTATCTCCGAAAAGCCTGTCGCGGAGGTGGAGGCGACGTTTGGTCCATCCGACAAACACGGCGCCGATTTGCGTTTTCACGGCGTGGTTCGCGATTCGGAGGACGGGCGACCGATCCTGGGAATCGAGTATTCTCACTATGACGGCATGGCCTTGGCGGAGCTAGAGAAAATTGTCCATGAGACAGGGAAATCCGAAATCGCGCACCTGGTCGCGATTCATCACAAGATCGGGTTCGTGAAAAATGGTGAAGCGTCGATCGTAATTCGCGTGCAAACACCGCACTCGGCTGATGCTTTCCGAATTGGCGCAGAGTATCTCCGGCAGATCAAGGAAACCGTCCCGATTTGGAAAAAGCCGATCTTCGAATGAACGGGCATCTGTGATACGCTGTTTCTATGAAACGGATGTGCCTGGCAATTTGGGTCGTTGGCCTGTCGATGACGTCCTTTGCGGGTGTTCAGGAAGAAGCCAGATCGGCGGTAGAGCGGGCGTTGCCTTATCTTGAGGAAGAGGGCACCTGGTGGATCGAGGAAAAAGGATGCGCTTCTTGCCATCACTCGACGTTTTTTCTATGGGCGAAAGATTTGGCGTTTGATGCCGGTTTTGATTTGGAAAAAGCGAAGCTGGAAGAGCAGCGGAAATGGCTTTGGGAAGGATTACTGGCGGAACGGGAAGAAGATCCGGAAGGACCGGCAAATTTTAAGCCGGGCGAAATTGTCGCGGAAAAAAATGTGGAAGGAGCCAGCCAGCTCTTGATTTCCGCCTCCGCGAAATCGATTCCGGACGAGGTGAAAAAGGGCCTGTTGGAAATCATCGTGAAGATGCAAAAAGGCAACGGTGACTGGAAGCCAAATGGGCAATTGCCCGCCCAGAAGCGTCCGAAGCCCGAAACGCAATGGGCGACGAATTTGTGGAACTCAATTGCGATTGAAAAGGAAGGAGGCGAGATGAAAGCAGCCACCACGACCGGCCCGGGAAGCCTGGACGGAGCGAAAACATCGGAGTGGTTCGCGATGAATGCGATTTTGAAAGAGGACGCGGAATCGATCGGAGCGATTCTGAAGCGCCAGAACGAAGACGGCGGCTGGAGTTGGATCGACGGCGAGCCGAGCAGCCCGACGGGAACCGGGCAATCCCTCCTCGCGCTGGCCCGAACCGGCTCGATTGAAGCGAACCAGGAGGCCGTAGGAAAAGCGAAGGCGTACTTGATTCAAACCCAGTCCGAAGACGGGCATTGGGAAACGAAGAGTACCAAGAACCGCGCAAAGTCGACGCGTATCTCGGATTTCTGGGGCAGTGCCTGGGCAGTGATCGGGTTGTTGGAGGCGTCGAAGTGACTGCACACGAAAACGGGCGAACCGGTTTCCCGATTCGCCCGTCTCGAATTGTTTTAATTTCGGAGTCCGAAATTACATCATGCCGTGATCGTGGCTGTGGCCAGCTTCGGGCTCTTCTTTTTCCGGAATGTCT
>JABDJT010000050.1 GCA_013003335.1 Verrucomicrobiales bacterium
TCGATTCCGTGTCGCATCCAGAACGGGAGGATGTCGTCGAGCAGGGCAGTGCGGTATTTGTTTTGAAGTATTTCCAGGTCCATCGATTCAGCTTTTCCGTGCGAGCAGCATTCTCTATGATTTCGCCGAAATGTCCCGATCCAAAACCGTCAAAACGAATCAACAGGGTCCGTTCGTCAAACCAACCCTGTTCGTTCGTTTTTTGGTGTTTTTGTTAGTCGTGCCGGTCGTTGGCGCAGAAAAGCCCAACGTTTTGTTCATCGTCAGCGAGGACAACTCGGAACAGATCGGTTGCTATGGCGAAACGCGCGTTCACACGCCGGTGCTGGATTCCCTCGCGGAAAGCGGCGTTCGCTACACGCGGGCCTATGTCCCGTATTCGGTTTGCAGCCCGTCGCGGGCTGCGTTTTTGACGGGGCTTTACACCCGGCAGACCGGCCACATCGGGCTCGCGACTCACCGGTTTGCGTTTTACAAAGATTTCAAAACGATGCCGCGATATCTGCAGGAAGCGGGCTACTACACGGGGTTCATCGGGAAAACCCATCTGAATCCCGAATCGATCGTCGAGAAATATGTCGATTACCGGGGAATCAAAACGGCGAGTTTCAAAAGCACGTTTTCGATCATAGAATACGCCGCTCATGCGCGAACGACTTTTGAAAACGCTAAGGCGGTCGGGAAACCGTTTCTTTGCATTTTGAATTATTCGGATGCTCACCGCGCGTTCATCGGAAAATCGAAAGCCGGTTTCCCTACGGTGGATGTCGAAGGCGAAACCGCAGAACCGCTGCCGTGGATTGGCTGCGACACTCCAGCGCTGCGACGCGAAATGCGGAATTACCTGAATTGTATGAACCGGCTCGATGAAGGGATCGGTCTGGTTTTGAAACACCTGGAAGAAATGGGCGAACGCGAGAACACGGTGGTGATTTACCTGGCGGACCACGGCGGTGATTTTCCGCGCGGAAAAACGACCTGCTACGAAGGCGGAGTGAAGGTGCCGATGATCGTGAATTTTCCGAAGTCGTTTCAGAAGGGTCACGTTGAAGAAGCGATGGTTTCGTCGATGGATATTCTGCCGAGCATTTTGCAGGAAGTTGGAATCGAGATTCCCAAAGAGCTGGTCGGAACTCCGTTGCAGGATCTGAAGGACCCGGATACGCCCCGCCGAAAATACATCCACACGTTCAACACCGGCTCAGCTTCGGTGCTGCTGTATCTGACCTTCGGCATTCGTGATGAACGCTACAAGCTCATCTACAACCCGGTTCGCATGACGAACGGCGTGGCAATTTCCCGCTACAACAACACGAAAATCCCCATGGCCGTCTGGGATCCGGCGTATGTCGATCCGCCGGAATTTGAGCTCTACGATCTGGAAGCTGACCCATACGAACTCAACAACATCGCAAACGACCCGGCGTTGAAATCAAAGCGGGAAGAGCTTTTCCAGGCGATGCGGGATTTTCAGAAGGAGATCAAGGACCCGTTTCTCGACCCGGAAAATGTCGATTACTACGTGAAGGAAGTTCAGGACCCCAAGCGTTGGCCGGAGAAACGGAGTAAAGAGGTTTGGGGACATTTGGAGAAATTTTATGGCAATCATGAATCAGAAAATGACTGAGCGACTGCTACAATTTGCTGCGTGTGTCTTTGGAATTGCTGCGTCCGGTTTGTTCAATCTGCCAGCCGCTGAAAAACCCAACGTCCTATTCATCGCCATCGATGACCTCCGCTGCGAGCTGGGCTGTTACGGCTCAAAAATCGCGAGATCACCGAACATCGATGCGCTGGCTGCAAGTGGTGTGCGGTTTGACCGCGCCTACTGCCAGCAGGCAATCTGCGGGCCATCGCGGGCGTCGGTGATGACTGGCCTCCGGCCGGATGCGGTTCAGGTTCACGGGAATCACACGCATTTTCGCAAGGTCCATCCCGACATCGTGACACTGCCGCAGCATTTCAAATATCACGGCTATCACACGCGCTCGATGGGCAAAATTTACCACGGCGTCTTTCCCGAAGGCAGCTCGAGGACTGTGGCCGACACCTTCGGCGATCCGGAATCGTGGAG
>JABDJT010000053.1 GCA_013003335.1 Verrucomicrobiales bacterium
GCCCTGTTCGGCGGACCCGATTTCGACTTTCATCGGTTCCTCGATCACTGACCTCTTCGGCGTCAGGTATTAACAACAATCTCACAAATGAGAAAATTCGCTGATTCTTAGGCCTGAGAATGCCAAAAGTTCGCTCACTAATCAAAAAATTCAGGATAATCTTACAATAATTATTGAATTTATTACTAATATCTCGTAATTTTCTCATATGAATCGTTATTCTCCCCCCCTTCACCGACGATCGAAGTCCCGCACCTTGACGGAATCCGGTCTGCTGTACAAAGCACACCTCCGTCGCGAGAGCATCAATCACCGTCGAAAACTCCGCAATGAACGCATCGATGAATTCAAGCAATTGGTCCTCGATACCAGTTTCTTCGCAGCCGTAAAAAAAGCTTCCGGTCGTGCGCTCGCAAAATTTACCTATGCCCTGTGGAAACGTGGATTTTTCGCCGGATTTGATGAATTCGAGGAGCCGCCACGGCAAAATTCCTCCAACAGTCATTTTCAACAGGCGGCCTGAACCATCCATCCGCTGAAAAAAGCCATTGCGCACGCACCTTCCCTGCGGAATCACTTCCTGCATGGGACGTGCATTTGAATATCGCCGCAAAGCCAAGGAACAACGCTGGGACAAGATGTCCAAGGTGTTCCCGAAACTGGCCAAAGCCATCACCATGGCTGCCAAGGACGGGGGCCCCGATCCGGACCTCAATCCCAAGCTCCGCCTCGCCATTGTCAACGCGAAGGCGGAGAACATGCCGAAGGACAATATCGAGTCCGCCATCAAGCGCGCTTCCGGGAAAGATGCGGCCGAAATCAGCGAGGTGAATTACGAGGGCAAAGGCCCGCACGGCGTAATGGTTTTCGTCGAATGCGCCACCGACAACACGAACCGCACTGTCACCAACGTCAAAACGGCCTTCAACAAAAACGGCGGCGAAGTCGTCGATTCCGGATCGCTCAGCTACCTGTTCGAACGAAAAGCCGTCGTGGAATTCGCCGTCGCTGACGAACTGGACATGGACGAAATCGAGCTCGGGCTGATTGATCACGGCCTCGAGGAACTCGAAGTAAATGGCGGGATCGCCTACGCCACCGGCGATTACACCGAATTCGGAAATCTCTCGAAAGGAGCCGAAGACCTCGGTGTGGAAATTTCCAAGGCCAGCCTGCAGCGCATTCCCACCAGCCCCGTCGAGTTTTCCGAAGCGCAGATGGAGGAAATCGAGACCCTGATCGATGTGCTCGAGGATGACGAGGACGTGCAGGCCGTATTCACAAACGTTGCGTGAAAAAACGAACCAACAGGGTACGTTTGGCGAACCAACCCTGTTGATTCGTCCCGCCCCATCACTTTGGAAATCCTCGACTTTGAAACCTTTCGCTACTCTCGCTGAAACGGAAACCCCCGACGGCAAGCGCCTCAGCCTGCACGAGCGGGACGGGGTTTTCTTTATCTACCTGAACGGCCAGCAACTCATGAGCAGCCGGGCCACGTCCTCGGAAACCCGTCTCGCCGAATTGGCCTGCGCCAAGATCGACCGCGGTGCGGCAGACCGGGTCCTGATCGGCGGACTCGGCCTCGGATTCACCCTGCGCCGCGCTTTGCAGTTGGTCGGGGACCAGGCAAAAGTCGAGATCAACGAATTGATTTCCGCCATTCTCGACTGGAATCGCGAGCACCTCAAAAGCGTGAACGGCGATCTGCTCGATGACCCGCGCGTCAAAATCCGACTCCGCGACGTTGCGGTCACGATTCAAAACAGCGAGCCGGAATTTTACGCCGCCATGATGCTGGATGTCGACAATGGACCGGTTGCCATGGTTTCGAAATCCAATCGACAGCTTTACACGGTGGACGGTCTTCTCAAAATCGCCCGGGCCCTGACGACCGGTGGCCGCGCCGTTTTCTGGTCGGCATCGAAAGATGATTTCTTCCTGAAACGACTGAAAAAAGTCGGCTTCAAAACGAACGTGGTGCCGAGCAGAGCCTATCCCGAAGCGAAGAAAGAGACGCACGTGCTCTACCAGGCGGAAAAGACGAGTCGCACGGGAATCAAATAATTCCGCTCACATCAGGATGGCTACCAGCCGATCCTGTAGCTGCGCATTCCATTTTTCCACGAATCGGAGCCGTTCCAACCCGCGAACCGCCTCGTCCTCATCTGCTTCCAACTCGGGAAATCGAGCTTCGATCCCGTCGATTTGACTTTTCAAATCGCCCATTTTTTCCTGCACAGATTTTTGCACGGCAAATTCCTCCTCTGCCAGGATAGCTTTCGCAATCGCGCTAGTCGCGGCCTTCTTCTTCTCCAGAAACGTATCTGTCTCCGCCAACAGGGCGCCGACCTCGCTAAATTGGGTCATCAATTTATCGTTCAGGCTCGCATTTCGCGGAATCTCCCGCCCGCGGATTTCCAGCCAGTGACGGAGCCGCGCGCCGGGTGTGCGCAGCATTTCACGGGCGCGATTGATTTCCGCGGCGCGATCGGAATCGCCGGAACCGGCGTTGTCCGGGTGGGCTTCGCGACTGAGACCCTGCCAGGCTGATTCAATTTCAGCCGGATCAATCGCGAGGCTGACGGGCAGACCGAGAATTTCGAAGGCGTTTTTTTCAGCGGCAGCCATTCAAAAAACGCAAAAAAGCAGGCACGCTCCGCGTGACCTACTTTTTCTTTTTGTGCTTTTGCTGATTCGGCTTGGGCCGCTTTTTGGGCTGACCGGGCCGGGCCATGTTGCGCGGGGTGCGCTGGCGGAAATTGGGGCCCTGGTTGGGACGGCGGGGATCGATTCGGTAAACGATGCGGGCCTTTTCGGTGTCGTAGGGCGACATCTCAATTTTCACTTTGTCTCCCGCGACCAAACGGATGAACCGCTTCCGCATTTTACCGGAAATGTGAGCGAGCACGAGATGCCCGTTTTCCAGCTGCACGCGAAACATCGTTCCGGGGAGAACGGTGTGAATAGTGCCTTCAAGTTCGACCGATTTGCCTTCGTCTTTTGCCATAAATTGTTAAATCAAAGTTTACAATCGCCGCAATTTTGAGAAATGCGACCGATTTTCCCTGCAAAATCAAGGCTTCCGGACGGGAGAGAAGATTGACTTACAGGGAGATACCCCCGTTTTTTCCTCATCGAATTCATTCCAACCAAAACGACCGCGACGCTGATCCGAAAGACCGCTCTGTCCGATACGAGCCTGATTGTGCACTGGTGCAGCGCTGAGGCCGGGATCGTCAAAACCGTAGCCAAAGGAGCGCGGAGGGCGAAGAGTCCGTTTGCCGGAAAACTGGATCTCTTCTACCACTGCGAAATCGAAATTCACCGCGCCAAACCGGGTAATGAACTGCATATCCTGAAGGACGTTGCCGTTCTGCAAAACCGTCTCGGAATCCGCGGCAGCTACGGCCAGACGCTCGGTGCGTCGTATTTCGTGAAGCTCGTCGAACTCGTCGCCGAGCACGAAACAGAGTTGCCCGAAATCGCCGACCTGTTGAATCGGGGCCTCGATTTCCTGTCGGAAGACGGCCAACAGCCCGACCGCCGCGCCGTGCGGCATTTCGAAAAACAACTGGCCGGGTTTCTCGGGATCAGTGAACCGGGCGTCGAGGCAGCCGCCAGCATCGAATCGACCTTTGGCCGTCTGCCGAAACAACGACTGGAACTGGCCACCCGCTGGGAAAGCTGATTTTCGATCGAACAGGGTTGGTTCGTTGACTCAACCCTGTTCGTTCGTTTTGGTGCCCGATGCTGTTTCACGAAGAAAAGGCGGTCTGGTGGAATAAAATCCTGTGGGTCATCGTCATCGGTGATCTGGCTTTGCTGGTTTGGCTGTTCCAAAAATTCGGGATTCACGATCCGGGCGGCCTGACCGGTATCGGCGCTCTGGTGGTCACCCTGCTCGCCTGCGGTTGGGCAGCGCTGACCTTTGCGCGATATGCCGTTTCGTTTGATGGCAGGATGCTGAATTTTGGGTTTAACGGCTGTAACGGCTCGGTGGCCGTCGAATCCATCGAGTCCGTCGAAATTCAGCAGCACGTAAATTTGCTCCCCTTCGGCGGGATTGGCTGGCGCTTCGATTTTGGCGGAAAACGGATCGGGTTTCTCGTCGGAAAAGGCACTGCGCTCGAGGTGACGCCGCGCGGCGGGAAATGGAAATACACGTTCAATTGCGACAGCGCAGAGGAATTGGCGGCGTTTCTGGAAAAGGCAGGTGTCGAGGTGAAATCGGCGTAACCATCCCTTCGCGCCCTTGCCTCGCTCCGCGGAAAATTTTATTCTCGCGGCATGATTCACCGCATCTTTGCATTTTTTCTCGCGCTGTTTTCGATCTCCGTGTTGGCGGACGAAAAGCCACCGAACATCGTTTACATCATGTCAGACGAGCTGGCTTATTTCGAGCTCGGCCACATGGAAAACCCCTACATCAAGACGCCGAACATCGACAAGATGGTCGAGGAAGGCCTGCGTTTCACGAACGCCTACGCCGCCGCGCCGGTCTGTGCGCCACTTCGCGGATCGCTCATGACGGGCAAACACCAGGGGCATTGCTCGGTCCGCGCAAACGACGGCGGCACGCCACTGACGGCCGATGATGTGACGATCGCGACGGTTTTGAAAAAGCAGAAAGAATACGCCACCGGCGGATTCGGAAAATGGGGCGCAGGTGGTCGCGACTCGACGGGCGTGCCGGAAAAACACGGGTTCGATGAATTTGTCGGGTACTACGACCAGGTCCACGCGCATTCGTTTTATCCGCCGTACATCGTTCGGAACAGCGAGGAAGTCGTTCTGCCCGGCAACGAGGGCGGCCGCTCCGGCGAGACGTATTCGCATTACAAAATCATGGAGGAAGGCCTCCAGTTTATCCGCGACAACAAGGACAAACCGTTCTTCGCCTACTTCCCGATTACCCCGCCGCACGGCATGTTCGACATCCCCGCTGACGACCCGGCATGGGATCTTTACAAGGACGAGGCGTGGATCAAGGACGAGTCGATCAGCCAGGACATCAAGAATTACGCGGCGATGGTGACGATGATCGATCGCGATTTGGCGGACATCACGAACCTGCTGAAAGAGCTCGGCCTCGAAAAAAACACGATCGTCTTTTTCACCGGAGACAACGGCGGGCAGGAAGGCAGACTCCGCACGAAAGACCGACCCGAGGGATTTTTCCGCCCGAATGTGAATCCGAAAACTGACGTTCATTTCCGGGGCGGGAAAGGGAATCTTTACGAAGGCGGCCTGAAAATTCCGTTCATCGTCCGCTGGCCCGGAAAGATCGAAGCCGGTCGGACAAGCGATCTGCTTTTCTCCCAGGTCGATATTTTCCGGACGCTCGCTGACCTCACCGGCACGAAGGCTCCCGACGACGTCGATGGTATGTCGATCCTGCCGGAAATTCTCGGCGACACGGAAAACCAGCCGAAGCACGAGATGTTGTATTGGGAATTCGGCAACCAGACTGCGGTTCGCTATGGGAAATGGAAAGCAATTGAGAACCAGAGGCACGACCCAAAAAAAGCGCGCTGGTCACTCTACGATCTCGTAAAAGACGTTTCTGAGACAACCGACGTGGCGGCGCAAAACGAGGATGTCTTGAAAAAAATGATCGCTTACGCTGAAAGCCAGCACGAGGAGTGCGTCAGCGGCACTTACTCTGATCCCAAGCGAACGAAACACGAGCGCGATCGCTGGGCAAAATGGGGCACGACTCGCGTGGAGCAGCCCAAAGTGAAAGGCAAAGTTCACAGAATCGAAGACAAAAACCTGATCCCGTGGGACGAAACGAGTGTTGTGAAATTTTCCTCCGAAAATCGCGGCAACGACCGGCTTGCGGAATACGTCGTCGACGGCCGCTGGATGACGACCTGGCATTCGCAGTTCACCCCGACGAAGGCGGAACCACCGCATGAGCTGGTCATCGATCTCGGGAAACCGCGTAAGATTTCCGGATTCCGCTACCTCGCGCGGCAGGACGGCGGCTGGAACGGATCGTTCGCCGACACGGAATTTTATGTGAGTGACAGCGCGGAAAAGTTTCCGGAGAAACCGGTGATCGGTGTCGAATTCACCAAGAAAAAAACCGCCCAGGCCGCTGATCTCGAGGAGCCGGCCACGGGTCGCTACGTGAAAGTCGTCGTGAAAAGCGACGTCACCGGGAATGGTTGGGCGTCCGCCGGCGAGATTGGTGTGATTGAAGAACCGGCCGGCGAACAGGGGCCCAAAGGTCTGGCTGGAAAATCTGGCGTAAACCTGCTCGCGCTCCAGACTTGGAAAGGCGATACCGGCGAATGGGCGATGGCTTCCGAGGTTGTAGCCAGCAATACGGAGAAAAAATGGGAATCCGTGAAAAACGGAGATGACGGCCCAATTTTCTACAACGGCAAAAAAGAAGGAAAAACCGCGAATCTCACCAGCAAATTTGAATTCGGGGATGTCGAAGCCGTCATCGAATTTCTGATCCCTGCGAAATCGAATTCCGGCATCTATTTCCAGGAACGCTACGAGGTGCAGATTCTCGACAGCCATCACAAGGGCAAAGACAACAACGTTCACGACTGCGGCGCGATTTATGAACGCGGGGACGATTCCAAGCCGAAAGGCGAAAAAGGATACGAAGGCACAGTCCCGACGACCAATGCCGCCAAACCGCCAGGCGAGTGGCAAAAATTCGAGATCAAATTCCGGGCCCCGCGTTTCGACGAGAACGGCAGGAAAACGGAAAATGCGCGCTTCGTTTCCGTGAAACTGAACGGGATCGAGATTCACAAAAATGTCGAAGTCACCGGCCCGACTCGCGGTGGAAAGGCCGGCCCCGAAGCCGCTGAGGCTCCCATCAACATCCAGGGAAATCACGGTCCGGTTGCCTTTCGGAAAATCGAAATCAAGCCGATTACGATCAAATAGGGTCGGTTCGGCAAACAGACCCTGTTGGTTCGTTTTGACCGGGGGCACGATTTAACGCACACTGATCTCATGAGCGCGATCGAAAATTACAAGCCGCTGAAAGGTCTGCCGCCACTGGCGGGGGTTACGGATTTCGCGGATGCCGCTGAGCCGGGGATGTCGGTGGAGGAATGCGTGGACCGCCTGAAACGCTTTCACTACGCCATGCACAGAACGTGGTCGATCTGCCTCGCGCGATTGACCTCGGAGCCGATCTACGAATTGAAAATGGGGCTGTCCCATCACGCCCATCTCGCCGCGGAACACGTCACCCTGCTGCGCGACCGCGTCGCGGAAATGCGGCACCCGCCGCTCGGTTTGGACAAAGTTCCGCACGTCAGCCTCGAAGGATTTTTTGATGAAATCCTGATGTCAAAATCCGCGCTCGGCCTCGTAACGGGTTTGTATCGCGGCGCACTGCCCGCGGTCCTCGAAGCGATGCGGCGGTATCTCGAAGATACAAACCTGCTGACCGACGCGCCTTCGGTCCGGATTTTTAAAATCATGATGCCGGAGTTCGAATCGATGATCGAATGGGGTGACACGGCGATTTCAGCGCTCGAAAAAGAAGCCACAGTAGAGGATCGTGCCGAAATGGAGACCTGGATGGATGAGCTTTCCAACTGGCTCGAGTCTGCCGGTGGCCTCGATGGCACGGACGAACTGGACGGTGACATTGCGACACCGGTTCGATTTTCCGGCGGTGACTGGGAATACGACAAGATCCCGCAGCGCGACGAGCGTTTTCCCGATCCCTACAACATGGGCGTCCACGCCGAGGAATTTCTCTACGATGATCGGTTCGAGGAGAAGGACAAGGTGCTGATGATGTTTTACAAGCGCATCCGCGAAATCGATGTGCCGGAAATGATGGCGCCGATTATGTATGAAATGGTCAACGCGACGGGCGACGAGGAGAAAGGCGGTCATCCGTGGGCATTTTACCGCGACCTGACCCGGCAGCTTTGGGACGAAGCGAGGCACGCCATGATGGGCGAGGTCGGGTTCGCGAAACTCGGGATCGACTGGCCGAAACTGGTGATGGTGAATTTCACGTGGTCGCTCGGATTGAACGAGCAACTCACCCCGCAGGAACGGCACGCGGTGCTGTGGTTTATCGAACAGGGGCTCATGAATAAAACCGGTAAGCGGTTCGAATGGGAGGTCGGCAAAGCCTCGGGCGACAAGTATTCCGCGTTGATCCAGGATTTCGACTGGGCAGACGAAGTGCTGCACGCCCGGATCGGCCGTGACTGGTATGTGAAGGATTTCGAAAACGTGAAAGAGGCCGCCGACTACGGCAGCGCGTGTTGGGACAAAGTTTTGTCCGGCTGGGAGGAATGGAAAAAGGACGGCCTGACCGAACACCGAAACTGGTGGCCGGACTTGTATCGAACCGCCTGCAAACTCCGCGGAGACGAACCGGATCCGGAAGTCGAAGCGTTTGACGTCAATTACAACGAGACGCGTGCAGACCTGCAACGGGTCTCGGCTTCAGGCTAAAGAGGGATGAGACGGTTTTTATTTTTGCTGGTCTTGTCGGGAATTTTGGCCGGTTGCACCTATTCCGGCCCTGGATCGTCGATCAAAAAGGCCGCCGTCTACGACGCGCAGGATCGCGCATTTCGCCCGGGCGGAAATTGACGGAACCGCATATCGCGGAATGCAAAGCGTCCAATCAGGGGGTATCGTGCGCCCCTTGCTTCCCTCATGCGCTTTGTGTCTCCCATTTTCCGCAAAGTCCGCCCGCTTTTCCGCCCCGGAAAAGATGCAGGCAAGCTGCGCCGATTCATCGTGGCCCCGCTGGCCTGGTGCTCTCTTGCCGGGCTGCTCGGGCTTGTCGCAATCACCAGCTACTTCAACATCAAGGCCCTCAGCTTTTCGCTGAAGGATCTCGATAAACTGCCCGAACGCACTCTCGTATTCGACCGGAACGGCAAGGACCTCGGCTACATTTCCGGACACGGCGAAAACCGCGTCGCAGTCAACATTGGGTCAGTTTCCGAGCATTTTGTAAACGCCATCCTCGCACGCGAAGACAGCCGGTTTTACGACCACGGTGGTGTCGATTACCGGGGAGTCATGCGGGCCATGATCACCAATATCAAGGCCGGAAACATCGAGCAGGGCGCATCGACGATCACCATGCAACTGGCTCGAAACACCTGGGGCCTCCGCCAGAAAACTCTCGCCCGGAAACTTCAGGAAGTCGCCCTGGCGCAGCGACTCGAACGACGAATGTCGAAAGACGAAATCCTCGAGCACTATGTAAACCGAATCTATTTCGGATATGGCCTCTACGGGGTGGAACGTGCTTCCGAAGGCTATTTTATGAAGCCTTCGTCGGACCTGACACTCGGTGAATCGGCCATGTTGGCGGGAATCATCCGCGGCCCGAGCGTGTTGAATCCCTTTCGCGACCTCGAATCAGCCAAAGCCGTACGCGACGAAGTGCTCGACCGGCTTGTCGCCGAGGAACTCATTTCGAAAGCGGACGCTGATGCAGCGAAAGCGGAAACCACCGCGCTCCGCCCGCCGAACCAACGCACCGCTACCGGCAGCTACGTGCTGCAAACTCTGCACGACCTCCTCGTCGAGCCAGTCATCTCTGAAGAGGACATCGCGATGGGCAGCCTTCGGATTTACACGACCATCGACAGCGACATGCAGAAAACTGCGCAAAAAGCTCTCGACGATCACCTCACCAAAATCGAAGCACGCTCCGGATTTCCACACCCCTCCCGGAAACAACATCAAGCAGGCAGCGCAACCACAACCGAATACGTGCAGGGTGCTGTCGTTTCGATCGATAACCGGAACGGAGCCATCCTCGCCATGGTCGGCGGACGCGATTTTTCCGAAAGCCCCTACAACCGGGCCACCGAGGCGATGCGCCAATGCGGATCCACCTTCAAGCCCTTCGTCTACGCTGCCGCATTTGACCGGGGCGGACTCATGCCCGGCACTTATATCAGCGACGACCCGATCCGCTATGACATGGGCAACGGGCAGATCTGGTCGCCCTCGAACAGCGACGGATCATTTCTCGGGAACCAGCCGGCCGCTGCCGGGCTGATTCGTTCCCGCAACACCATGTCCGTTCGCGTTGGCCAGATCGCTGGTCTCGAAACCGTGCAGGACCTCGCAGGCGCGCTGAAGATGGGTGACCTTCCCGATTCGCCGGTCAGCTTTCTTGGAGCCTTCGAAACAACCGTGATGACCCTGACCAGCGCCTACTCCACATTCCCGGCGAGAGGCGAAAACCATGCGCCGTTTCTGATCGAGAGAATTGAAACCGTCGACGGCAGAATTCTGTTCGAGAACCGCCAGCGCTCCGTTCCTGTCCTCCGGGAATCCGTCGCCTGGCTTACGAGCGATGTGCTCGGAAAAGTCATGACAGGTGGCACCGGACAGGCCGCTTCCCGGCTTGGTTTCAAAGGGCCGTCTTACGGGAAAACCGGAACGACCAATGACTACCGCGATGCCTGGTTCGTCGGCTTTACCGACAAAATCACTACCGGTGTCTGGGTGGGAATGGATCAGCCCAAGACAATCATGAATCGCGGATACGGTAGCACCCTCGCCCTTCCGATCTGGGCCGAAACGATGAAGCAGGCTGAAAAATCCGGGTTTCCCGCCAAACCGATCGCCACCCCGTCGAACATGAAATCTGTCCAGCTGTGCCGGGCTTGTGGCGGACTTGAGCAACGCCAGTCCGTTGATCCTTACCAAATGGAAATTCCCTCCGATCTCGCTCCGCGCTATCGCTGCCGCGGTCATGGCACCGGTGGAATTTTTAATTTCTTCACACGGCGCAAGGAAGATGGAGAGCGGGAACAGTATCGCCGGCGAAGCGACGACAACGATGGAAGCGGCGTCGGCAATGCCATCCGCGGCATTGGCCGGTTTATCTTCGGGCCGTCCCGCTAGATCCGCTCTCTCAACCGAACGAACAGAGTACGTCTGCCGAACCAACCCTGTCGAATCGAAAATCGGCTACGCTCCCTTCCCCGCGATCGCCCGATCCAGCAAATTCTTCGTGATGCGCTGCACCCGTTCGTCCGGGCCATGCGGCCGGGAAAAATGGGAATAGGGCACCTCGATTCCGGGTGGCTGGGAAAGCCCGCAGTTCCAAAAAACGGTTGAGGCGTTGAACACGAAATTGTCTTTCGGCCCCGGAAAAATGACGGAGGTGTATTTCCCTTCGCGCTTGCCGCCGGCCCAGACTTTTCCTTCGGCCAGAGTTTCCATTCCTTCACGATCCGGGTCCGGCTCGCCGTGATGTTCCCAACCAACCAAACCCGGGATCGACTCGCCGTTTTCCATGCCGGCCCCTTCAAAAACCCAATGATCCCCGTTCCGGCAGGTCCAGTCGCCACCACCGTTGAAGGGAACAACCGACCGCACGCCCATGATCTTCCTCTCGTCCGGCGCGGTCGATTTCAGGGTATCAAAAATCCGGGCGTAGCTTTCGATTTCGTCCCCCCGCAGTTCGCCGAAGCAACCCCGCCGCGAAATGATCCGGTTCGGTTCGCCACTGCTCGACGGCGCAAAAGGCGAATCGATGAACACAGAATTGCCGCACAGCCACAATACGTTCAGCCCCCCCCGAATCGCCTCGTCGACCGCGTGAAATTGCTTCACATCCCAGTATTCGTCGTGCGCCACGGAAACAAAAACTTTTCCGCGCGAAATTGATTTCGCCTCTAACAAATCCACATTCGAAACATAACTTACATCGTAACCCTGCTGCTCCAGCCAGAACGCGATCTGAAATTCCCACAGCAAAAACTCTCCCGACCCGATCGAAAGCGGCTGCTGAGTAATCTGCGTGTATTTCCCGTAGGGCCGATCAAAACTGACCGCCACACCCGGCGCATGCGCCCCGCGCGGATCGGTGTAGAGCGACTCGGCGACGGGCCACTGGTTGTAGGCCTGCCACGTGTTGTCGCTCACCCCGACGATCACGTCTGCCGGGCGGTCGTCCCGCACCACCCAGATTGTGTAGCTCTGCCAATACGGCTCCGACGGCGATTCCGGGATCGTCGTCAACTTCCCCAAATACACTCCGCTCGGCCAGTCCGCCGGAATCTCCAGGCTCGTCGTTGCTTCCCATTCGCATTCGCGCAGCCGGTTCTCCGGTTTCATTTCCGGCACTGCCTGCGCCTTCCCTTCAAACGGCCCCAGCTGTGTCATGTGCCGCCCGCCTTTCCCTTCATAAAAACCTAACCGATATACATCAATCGTGAATTTCCGCTCCGGTTTTGTCGAAATGAAAAAATCGAGCTTCTCTCCTGCACGGATCGACTGGTGGGAGACATAGCCTTCAATCAGCGACGTCCGGAATTTCCCTTCGTTGATCCGCACGCGCGTGAGCTGCCAATCCGTCGTGCCCTTTTTCGCATTTTCCTCCGCGAGAGATCCGGCAGCTGAGGCCTGCGAAAAGGCGGTCGATCCGCCGAGGCCCACGGCCGGCGTCGCGGCGGCGGCGGCCGTGGATTGGGAAAGAAATTTACGGCGCGTGGGTTTCATGCCGAAACCCTACCAATTTTGCCCAAAGCCGGTCAAAACTCAGTTTTGCGCAGTCGCGCCCTTTTCCGAAACCACCTTCACCCGCACAGGATAGCTCGCCTGATTTCCGTCGGCACCGGTTTTCAGGAAAAACATCGCTTCCTGCTCCGGCACAATCGGGGCGGCTGTGAAAAAGAATCGTTGCTTCGATTTCTTCTCGGGAATCATCAGGCCGTTGAGGCCGATGTTGTCGACGAACATGCCATGTGGCATGCCGCGTCCGGATTCGTCTTTTCCGAAACTCACAAGACCATTGAATTTTTCGCGGCGCTCAACCTCGACAATCGCACTGACCGTTTCGCCCGGCTCCACTTCAAATTCAAGCACGCCGTCTTCACCCAACGTCCCTGACTCGCCGTCTGGCATGATCGTGATCAAAACCTTCGGAACAACGCCGACACCAATCTCGCCGAGATGGCCCAGGTCCTTCGTTACCGGCTTTCCGTTTACCTTCGCTGTAGCGGTGACTTTCACTTTGTCCCAGCCTTCGGCGACGATCTTCTTCGGCTGCATTTTCTCTTTCCCGTCTTCCCCTTTGACCTTTTCCATCGGCGCCGGTTCCAGGTCGGCGGAGGCATTCAACACGGCAAATGCGCGATCATTGCCGCCCTCAATCGTCACCGGCGTGCTGGCTGTAAACCCTTTCGGTAAACCGGTAATGTCGATGGTGATCGGGCCTTCGAAGTCGTCCATCCGCGTGGCCGTGAAACTCAATTCCTTCCCGGAGCCGGGGCTCGGTCGGGCATTTTTTCCACCAACACTGACTGTGAAATCCTGCTTCCGCGGACGAATTGTCAGCTTGTAATCGAATTTCTCGCCGCCAAATCCGCGGACGTCGGTGATGCGCGCGAGGTAATTTCCATCCGCCGGAGCGGTGAACGTCAGCTTCGAATCCTTGCCGAGTTTTCGACGTGCATCGTCGTCATTCTCGTAAAAAACCCGGTAAACCGGCAGCCCGTTCGGCGACGGATTGGAACCGGCCGGAAGCGCCCTGACAATGTAACAAGGCCCACCGAGGGGCTGCGAAATCGGCGTGGTATCGAAATAGGTCCGACGATTTCCGAAGCCGGGATAGACTCGAAAACCGGAATCGGGGCCGCGCGGATAATGCCACAATTTCACCACTTCACCATTCGCGTAGAGCAACTCGTTCAATTCCATCTCACGCCAGTTGTGAACGCGGAAATCGTCCGATGTGTTCGAATCCTTCCCCCGAAACGTGAACCACGAATCACGCACAGCCTGCAACACGACGCGCTCGATCGGTTCGCCTTCAGCAGTCAAAACCTCGATCCGCGAATCGAGCATCGATTTCGACCGGGCGGCATTCACTTCCAAAACCCATTCTTCACCCGCCTTCGCGGAAAATTGAAATCGGTCGACATCCCCTTCAGTCCCGATATTTCCGGCGATCTCGGCAGGAAGCGAAACGGGCTGGGCGTTTTCGGTTTCTGTTTCCGTAATCTTGGAAATTTCGCCGGCAGGCGTTATCGAATCAACAGGGTTAGGTTGGCGAACGGCCCCTGTTTGTTTGCGAACCAACAGCCCCGAGTTCGCGGGGTCCCGCGACCGGGGGAGGAAATCTTTGATGGAATAGATTTGAATCGTACCGTCCATCCGCGCGGCCTGGAATGCGCCGCCCTTCGGTTGAAACACTAACACCGACACCAAATCTGGCTGATCGCCGAACATTTTCCGCTGCTTCAGATCGGGCAGTGACCAGAGCTTGACGGAATCGTCCGACGACGCAGTCACGAGCCATTTCCCATCCCGCGACATCGCAAAATCGTTGATCGCGTCCTCGTGGGCGAACCGTGCATGAATGACGGGATTGATGCGCGGCTTCGTTTTCGAAAGCAAGCGCCACAGCCGAATCCGGTTGTCCGCGCCGGCCCCGACGACAAATCTTCCGTTCGGCGTGAAGGCGATTCGGAATTGTTCGCCCTGGGGCTGGTTCAGCGTGTCGAGCCGTTCGCCATCTTCGACCCGCCAGATCTTTCCGGTTTCGTCCGCGCTGGCGGAAGCGAGCAGCGTTCCGTCGGGCGAGAAAGCCAGATCGAAAACCGCCCCGTTGTGGCCGGCAATTTCGCGAACGAATTTTCCGTCGGCCGCATTCCAGATCCGGATGACCCGATCATAACCGGCCGTCGCAAGCAGCTTTCCGTCCGGCGAAAACTCGGCGTCGAAGAGAATGTCGCGATGCACGCCTTCGCCAATTTCAGCGAGCTTTTTCCCGCTCGAGATTTCCCAAATCGTAGCAATGCCTTTCAAGCCGGTGATGCCGGAAGCGGTGACGAGTGTCGCGCCGTCCGGCGAAAAATGCACGGCGTTCACCTTGCCCGACAAATTCGGGAATTCGCGAACCGTCTTTCCGGAGTCCGCATTCTTTAAGGTGACCGATCCGAACCGCGCCACCGCGATCCATTTTCCATCCGGAGAATATTCCGCCGCTGTGACCGGCGTTGTGGTTTTGTCAGGATTCGGGGCAATCCTGGAAATATTCAGGGTCGAGAGAATCGATTTGTCGTTCTCCGGCTTCGGGCCCTTTGCTCCCGCGTCGATCCAACTTTTGATGATCGCGATTTCAACTTCGGAGGGTTGCGTTTCGTCGGCAGGTGGCATCTGCCCCTTGCCGCGTTTCGTCAGTAGCTGAAGCAGGTAGGACTTTTGGGAGTCGCCGGGAACGAGAATGGGAGAGTCGTCCTGCGATTCCCCGCCCGCCGAAACGGCGGCAAAAGTTTCCACCGAGAATTCCCCTTCGAGATCGAAATCGTTGTGACAACCAGCGCAGTAGTCACGGAGGATCGGCGCGACGTCGCGGTGGTAGTCGGGATCAGCCGAAAAACCGGCGGTCACTGCAGCGAGAAAAAGTGAGAGTGTCAGGATTTTTTTCATGTCCGGTCCGGCTATTCTCAGTGTTGAAATAAAAATTCCCGCGACGTCATCAGCGCCCAGAACAGGTCTTCCAGGGCCTGTCGCTTTTCGCCTTGAGGCGTTTCTTTGAAAATGACACGGAAACCGTCGAGCTCCCGTTTGGTCGGCTGACGGGACAGGCAGATGAGATACGCTTCTTCGATGATCGCTTCGTCGGTGATGTCTTTTCGCCCTAACATATCACTTACGATTCCGTCCTCCTTTCTTAGTTTTCCGTTGAGGGTATCGCCGTTGGAGAGGTGCAGAACCTGGACCATGCTGGGTTGATTGGAGCGTTCGCACTCGCAGGTAATTTCGCGGTCGTTCCGGCCGAAGGTTTTCAGAAAATAGGATTGAACGGCTGAATCAAACAGCTCAACTGCTCGAGTGCCGGGCTCGTAGAATTTCGTGTCGGCCGTGCTGCCGTCCCGCAGAACGATTTTCTGGAATATCGCCGGTGCGGAGGTGACGTCGGCGATGGCGTCGTGCAGGACCTCGGCCATTAAACGGCGCGGGTAGTAACGGGAAAAATGGCGCTGGTCTTTCTCGTTTTCCGGCAGGGCTTCGGCGCTGCGCTGATAGGTTTCGCTGATGAGAATGGTCCGCATCAAGGCCTTCAAATCGAATTCGTTTTGGACGAGATGATCGCTCAAGGCATCGAGCAGCGGTTCATTGCTGGCGGGGTTGGAAGCGCGCAGGTCATCAACCGGATCGACGATTCCTTTCCCGAAAAAAGCTGCCCAGACACGGTTCGCAATCGAACGGGCGAAGTAGGGATTTTCCGGTGAGACCAGCCAGTCGGCGAGGGCTTCACGGCGATCGTCAGGGCGATTCGGATCGAGTTCCTCGCCGTCGAGCGGAGCTGGAATCTGCGGCTTGCCAGTGCGGGGCTGAATGAGGTCGCCACGCGGTTCAACGTATAGCGTACGAATGCCGTCGCCGTTCCGCGAATCACCTCCCCAGCCTTTTCCGCGCACGCGGGCGAACAGGTTGGCGAATGCGTAGTACTGATCGTTGGTCCACTTTTCCAGCGGGTGATTGTGGCACTTGGCGCAGTTGATCGAGAGGCTGAGAAACGCCTGGCTGACATTTTCCGCCATCGTTTCAGGATCCTGGTGGACGGCGTAAAAATTCGTCGCGCCATTTTCCGTGCTGATGCCTTTCGCGGTCACGAGCTCTCGCGCAAAGTCATCCCACGGCGTGTTTTTCTCCACGTTGCCGCGGATCCACGTGTAGTAGGCCTTGACCTGCTCGGGTC
>JABDJT010000066.1 GCA_013003335.1 Verrucomicrobiales bacterium
GGGCAGTGGCTTTTGAAACTCCCCCTCCAGGTCGTCCCGCCTTGCCTCGATTTCGCCGTAGTGATTTCGAGAACCCGACATGGTTCGAAAATCGACCACCCGGGCCTCCAGTTGCTTGTGGCGGTCGCGGGAAGCTTCAAAATAGCCGCCGTTGTCCGCTTCGCAGTCCTTCAAAGCCGCATACTGATCCTGAACGAGAGCGAGTTGGTGGGCGGCGAAACCGATCTCGTTCCCGGCCCGCTCCAGCAGGGTTCCTGCGGCGATGAGGTGCCCGTTTTTGAACCCTTCGTCGGATTCCGCCAATGCTCCGGCTGCCAACTCCAAGCGCTCGCGGGCACGGGAAACGGAATCGCGAATTGAGTCCTGTCCCTTCACCGGCTCGCCAATCCGCGTACTGAATCGGAGCACGGCTGAATCGTAATTTGTTTTCAAATCTTCCAGCAACTCCTCCATTTCCCCCGATTGCCTGGTGTTTTGTGCGACGAAATCCGACAATTCCCCGTGCCGTTCGGCGTGCGTCTTCGCCACCTCGCGACTGAGATCGAGCAGGCCGCGAATTTCTTCGAGCAGTTTCTCGATATCAGAAAAATCCTCACTGGTCGCTGTGACATTCCCCTGATCCAGCGCCGACTGCGCCGCCGCCCGCTCGATCCGCGCTTCCTCGAGACGTTCGTCGGGCGAAAGATGTTCCTCGGTCAGCATGTCCGCGCCATCCAATTTGAAAAGCGAAGCCAACTCCTTTCGGGTCGCCTCGATGCTGGCTTCGGCTGCTGCAATCGCTTCCGAAATTTCACCCTCCGCCTGCGCAGACAGCTTTGCCGCACTGGAAACCCGACCCCGCAGACGAAGAAGGTCATCCTCAAATTCGTCGAGCTCCGCCTCGATCGAACGATCCACCGCCAGGGTGCCGAGTTGGTCCGCCCGACCGGTTAGTTCGGCGAACGCCTCATCAATCCAGCGAATCCGGCGCCCGTGGCCCTCCAGAATTTGGGCCGCATTTTCAACGGCGGAAAAATGCACCTGCCGCATCGTCTCGGCTGAAATCACGAGCCTTTCGCCTTCATCCAATTGCCGGGAAGCGAGGTCAATCGGGCCTTCGAGAGCGGTCACCGGATCGGTTTTGCCCAATTCGGCGGCCTCGTTGAGATATGATTCCGCGGCGGGAAACAGCTTGCCGGCCAGCGAATGGAGCGGAAAAAATCCGTCGGAAGTGGCGGCTTCAGCCAGGGAAGTCCGCCGTATCAGCAATTCATGGAGAGCCCGGGTCAGATCTTCCAGGCGAAGAGGCAGTCCATCGATTCCGGCCCCGAGCCGCTCGATCGTTGCGCGCGCGTTCCCCTGTTTCTCGTCGTAAATTTCGTTCAGCCGCTCGAATGACATTCGGAACGGCTTGTAGTCTTCCACTTCGCCGAGCAAGCTCCGTTCGGTCGGTTCAATAATCTCCCGCAGGCCTGTTTCGCGATCGTCGAAACCGATTGGTTTTGAGCCAAGCAATTCGATGGCTGACCTATACCGCCGCGAGGAAAAGGCATTCACGAATTTTCCCGGCACATCACGCGGTTCGATCAGGTTTTCGACCCGATCCATGACCTGGTCGGTTGCCGACGACATGATAAACAGCTCGTCCACCTCGTGAATCGCCTCCCGGCAAAGGGATTCAGTCGTGCCGGAAAAACCCCGCGAGCCCAGCCCTGATGCCGGCCCGATCAACATGCCCGCCCGATCCATCAGGGCGAAAAGCGCGTCGAATTTTCCCCGCAATTTCTTCCGCCAGATCGAAAAGGATTTTTCGGCATCCGCTTTCGCCGGACGACGCAGGCGATTGGCGACGATTAAACCGATCAGGAATAGCAGAGCGGCTGTCGCCGAGGCAATAATGATGCCTCGCTGAACGGCCGCTTTTCGCCGGCGTTCCGCTTCAACCGCCTGCCGCCAGGCCCCGATCTCCGATTCGGCCCGAACAACAAAGGAGGCAGCCTGCTCCAGTTGGTCGCGGTAAATTGAATCGCCCCGCGCATAGTTTTCTCTCGCCGATTCCAGCGCGCCCGCCGCGTTTGCCAGCAGGCCTTCAACGTCGATGAGTTCTTCCACCCGCGGAACCGCCGCAATGCGCTGCGCCATCGTTTCGAAGCTCTCCGCATCCGCTTCCCACGATTCCAACTTGTCGCGGAACCGGCGGATTTCCGACAGGGTCCGGTCGGCCAGCTGCCGGGCATTCTCCACGTCTTCCGCTTCGGCAAAAGAAGCGATCGCTTTCACATTCGCCCGCCACGAGGCCAGGTCCGGCGTGATCAAATCGCCCACCAAATCCGGGTGTTCCTCGCGAAAATTCGACACGAATCCTTCCGTCCGGTTGACTTCGTTTTCGACTTCTCCCGCCAGCAGATTTGCCTCCTCGATCGCCCGCTGGCGTTCGATCACCGCTCGTTTCCGGGCGACTTCTTCCGATTCGATTCGCCGGGTCAGCTGCGTTTCGATATTCGAGATCGTATCCTTCACCGCATCAACAATTCGGCCGCCGTTACGCATCGCGCGGATCGCCGGCTTGTCCAACTCCCCGACAAACCGCCGGTGCCCCAGACGGCGGGAATCCATCGCTTCCGAGCTGAAATACGAGAATTTTCGTTCCTGTAAAAACAGCACGAAAATTGCCCCGTTTTTCTGTTTTGTCCGGTCATCGACCAGTGAACCGAAGGCCGTTTGGTTCGGCAATTGCTGGCCGATCGCGAATTCCACCGCCGACATCCCGGACCGGTTTTGATACCGCTGCCCCTGCGCGTTCTCCATCAACACGACCGTCCAGTTCGGCGCGTTTTCATCCAGCCAACCTTCCAGGTCCGCAAGATTTTTGGCAGACATCCTGAGACTCCCTTTCACCCACAGGTGCTGGTCTGCCGACCAATTTTCGATGATTTCATCGACCCGCTGAAATTCGCGGGCAGCATTTGATTCCTGCTGGGAAAACGCCGTCGAAATTGAAACGGCGGCTGACAAAACCAGGGGCAAAATCCACGTTCTCACGCCCTGACTTTACACCACGATTTTTTGCTGCCTCCTACAAAATCCCAACCTGTTTGCACTGCTGCCGCGATGACGTTTTTGACGAAAACGAACCAACAGGGTTCGTTTGGCGAACCAAACCTGTTGATTCGTTTTTCTCCATGAAGCGCCGCCATTTTCTTCACACTGCCACTGCCGCTTCCCTGCCACTTTTTTCAAACGGCCAATCGGGCAACCCGCTCATCCGCTCCATCGAGAAAGTCACGCTGCGCAAAAACCGCGACGGCTCGGAAGGCACGACCTGGTTTCATCCGCGGGCCTGCATGATCCCGCAGCCGGACGGTCAAAAGCCGCCAACCGCGTTGATGTGCCTGCAATCGATCGGCGGCTCGGACTATTTCGGTCCGGTTCATTGGTCCACTTCGTCGGACCTCGGCAAAACCTGGTCCGATCCAGAAC
>JABDJT010000069.1 GCA_013003335.1 Verrucomicrobiales bacterium
GATCCAAAGAATGATGAGCGGCCGGCGGCTGTATTCTTTTTCGGAGGGGGATGGAACGGGGGAACACCAACGCAATTTGAGCCGCACAGCCGATACCTGGCCAAGCGCGGCATAGTGGCCTTCGTGGCTGATTACCGGGTGAAATCCCGACAGGGGACGGCCCCGAATGCCTGCGTGGCGGACGGGAAATCTGCGGTCCGCTGGGTGCGGGAGAATGCTGAGCAGTTGGGGATTGATCCCGAGCGAATTGCAGCAGGCGGAGGCTCCGCTGGCGGTCATGTGGCGGCAGCGACGGGGATCTGCGATGGACTGGATGATCCGGCGGAAAAGGATTCGAAGATCAGTTCGAAACCGAACGCACTGCTGCTGTTCAACCCGGTTTACGACAACGGACCGGACGGCTACGGACATGAACGGGTCAAAGACTGGTTCCCGCAAATTTCACCGGCCCACAACATCACGAAGGATGACCCGCCGACGATCGTATTTCTCGGGTCGAAGGATCCCCTGATACCGGTTTCAACGGCCGAGAAATTCGACGCCGACCTGAAAAAGGTTGGCGTGAAATCGGAGGCTCATGTTTACGATGGCCAACCGCATGGTTTTTTCAACGCGAACCGGAATCCGGATGCGTTTTTTGATACCGTGAAAAAGATGGATGCATTTCTCGTCGGCCTGGGGTGGCTGAAAGGCGAGTTCGATGGGGACACTTTGAAGTCAGTTTCACAAACCGGAACAAAACCCAAGGGCAACGCCAGGAAGAAAAAAGAGCCGAAAGCTGACCGGTAGGATCGCTAGCTGCTTGCGCGGTCCGGTGTGATGCGTCACACTGGCCGCCCTGAAATTTTTTACCATCAACTCGAATTTCCCGTGAGTGAGCCTCCAAACAAAGACTCCGTCAAAATCAATAAGCCGCCGATCCTGATCAAGCAGACGCAGGCGTTGATTGAGCAGATCGAAAAGAAACTGGATGGTCCGCTGTTGGTTTACTGGTCGTCCCGAAACGGATCGGTTTGTCATAACGATGTGGCGGCATTCTACGAAGTGCTCAAGCACATCGGCGATCAGGATCACCTGTATCTTTTCATCAAGTCCTCGGGTGGAAGCCCTCAGGCTGCCCTGCGAATCGTGAACTTGATCCGGCGCTACGCGAAGAAAATCACGGCACTTGTCCCACTGGAATGCGCGTCTGCGGCAACCATGATGTCCATGGGATCGGAAAAAATTCAAATGGGACCACTGGCCTATCTCACAGCGGTGGATACGTCCCTGACGCATGATCTTTCCCCGGTCGATAAGAACAACTACTCGGTATCGGTCAGCCAGGATGAATTGAATCGCGTGCTGAAACTGTGGAAGGAACGGGCAACGGAAACGGATCAGAATCCTTACCACACCTTGTACGAACACATTCATCCGCTGGTATTCGGCGCGATTGACCGCTCGAGTTCCCTTTCGATCAAAATTTGCGAAGAGATCCTATCCTACCACATCAAGGAAAAGAAAGAGCGCTCGCGAATCTCGAAGACTCTGAATTCCGATTATCCCTCGCATAGCTACCCGATTACCCTTCGAGAAGCTCAGCGGATCGGCCTGAACGTGAGCCCTCTGGACGACGAAGTCGGCAATCTGCTGGTGAGCATGAACGAGATTTATTCCGAGATGGGTCAACAGGCGCTGACGGATTATGACGAAGTGAATTATCACGATCACGAGATTCTGAACATCGTCGAGGGCGCCAAACTGCAATTCAACTACCAGAACGACAAGGACTGGCACTATCGGAAAGAGGAGCGCCGATGGGTGCCGATGAACGACCAGAGTTCCTGGCATCGCTACGAACTGGCAAAAGGCCGGCCCAAGCACTCGCGTTTCCACATCCGGTAATTTCGGAAGATGAAAATCGGCGGCGATCCCCGCAAACGATGGCTGATCGGCTGGGCTGTCGCGGTGATATTGCTCGGCCTCTGGCTGCTCTTTACCGATAAACCGTGGGGCGCAGTCGCGGAGGAAATCGAGGCGCGAAAAGCGGTGGGAAAGGCGCTGAAATCGCACAACTACGCCGGCCAAACGCTCTTCTGGACGGGATTGCTGGGTTGGATCGTTCTGGTCGTGTCAGGAGTTTTTGTGAAGTGGTGGCTCGTGCCCCTCGCAAACATCAGTCGGGGGTTTTTGAAACCGGATCCGCCGGGAAAATGGATTTGGATTGGGCTGATCGGAATCGTCGCTATTGGCGCCGCCGTCCGGATGCCTCTTGCCAGCAAAAGCCTCTGGTGGGACGAACTCTGGAACGCAAAGATGACGATCGTGGGCTACTACCTCGGTGATCCGGACGAGCCACGGGAAGATCGCTATTTCGGAGCGCCGACGTTCAAGCGCTCGCTCTGGCATTATTCCCGGCCAACCAGTCACGCTGTCTCATCGGTTCCGGCATTCTGGAGCCACCGGTTGTTATCCGACCTCGTCGATCCGGATCGCGAGCCGCATGAATTTCGCGATTGGGTCGTGCGCCTGCCGACGCTTCTTGTGTCGCTGGCCTGCATCGCCCTGATCGGCTTCCTCGGGATTCGCTGGGGATTCGTCGGAGCCGGCCTGACCGCCGCATTTCTTCTCGCCGTGCATCCGTGGCACATCCGTTTCGGGGTGGAGGTTCGTGCCTACAGTTGGGTATTTTTGTGGACCCTGACCGGCCTGTGGATTCTCACCCGGATCTTTCGCGAAGGAAAAACCGCGAAGTGGAGGTATTGGCTTTTGTTCGGGCTGAACCAGTTCCTCATCGTCTGGTCTTTTCTTTATGCCGCATTCCTGGCTGCCGGATTTTTTATCGGGGCGGCTGTACTGATCTGGTTGGCCTGGCCCGAAAAGCGCGATCGAATTATAGCCGGAAGTCGGTTGATCGCTTCCAACATTCTCGCAGCCCTGCTTTTCCTTCACTTCTTCGGTCCGAACTTTCTGCAAATGCGGGAATGGTTTGGAACCGTGACAGGAAATCATGAAGAGCACCCGCTCGACTTCGAATTGGTCGGCGAAACCATCGGGAAACTGGCCCTGGGCTACGAGCCTGTGACATCCCTATTGACCTGGGCTACGGGAATTTTCGTCCTGGTCTCGGTCGCATGGGGCTTCGTTCTTCTTTGGAAAAACAATGCCACCCGGCCCGTATCCATCTTGAGCGGAGCCGTCCTTCTCGGGGCTGGTTTATCCTTGCTCTTTTTCGCCCTGACGAACAGCTACTTCTATCCTCGATTCATCAGTTTCGCCCTTGCCCCTCTCCTCCTGTTGATGGCATTGGCCTGGTGGACGCCCGTTCTCAAGCAAGACGGGACCACCTCAAAAATCCCCGTGTTCCCAATCATCGGGATCCTGTTCCTACTCTCCGCGTTCGTTCCCCGCCTGAGCGATTTGCGCGCCAGGCCCTTTGAACCCCTCCGGGACGTCGCTGATTTTATCAAGGCCACCGAACCGGATTCAATTCCGCTCGGTTACGGCCACGGCACGGAACAACTGGAGGTTTACCTCCCGGAGATTCGGAAAAAACCGGTCGTCGACAAAACCGGGCTGGAGCAATGGATTGCCACCGCACGCGAATCGGGCCGTCCCCTTTACGTGATTTTCGGACACCCGAACTTCAACCAGCACGTCCATCCAACGGGGCTTGAACTGATGTCGGAGGAGGCTGGAGTTTTTGAACCGGTTGCGAAATTTGACGGGATTGAGCCTGATTTTACTTATCGGGTCCTGAAATTGCGGAAAAACGAGTGAACAGGGTCTGTTCGGAGAACAGAC
>JABDJT010000080.1 GCA_013003335.1 Verrucomicrobiales bacterium
CGTTTTTCGCTTCGAAGGTGATCACCTCGGCGCGGGGCGTCCAGCCATCGGTCGTTTTCCCGTCGAACAGATCGATCCATTTTTCTTCCGCCTGCGTGAAAAACGGGGTGAAGAGGGAAACCAGGGCAGCAAAAATCGGGCATCGTGTCATCACCCGAGTATCCATCCGGGCCTGCCGGTTTTGAAGGACAAATTTTCCGCACAAACAAACGAACAGGCTCTGTTCATCCAACCGACCCTGTTGACTCCTTTTCGCCCCCCTCGGTCGATACTTCTGCCTTGTCATTCAGCGCGGCGGCCAGGGTGTGCCATGCGAGAGTGGCGCATTTCACCCGTGCCGGAAATTTGCGGACCCCGATCAGAGCAGCCAGCTCGCCGATTTCGAAGGGATCGATATCCGGCTCCTCTTTCGAAGTCAAAATCTCGAGCACTTCGGCGATTTTTGCTTCCAATTCCGCGCCACCCAGATTCTTGACATTTTCCGTCATGATCGAAGCCGATGCCCTGGAAATCGCGCAGCCTTCCCCGGAAAACTGCACCGCTTCAATCTGGTCGGCTCCGCCGCGGACGAACACTTTTAATCGATCCCCGCACAACGGGTTGTATCCCTCCGCTTCATGATCCCGCGGGTCGAGTTCGCCTTCGTTTCGGGGGCGCTTGTTGTGGCTCAGGATGATTTCCTGGTAAAGATCGTCGAGGTCGTCCATGTCCGGTTGTTCGCTGGAGAATACGTCAGAGTCCGCTACAATGGCGAAAAAATTGAACCCGGACACCGAAAAACTCCGTCATCTCGACAAGCAGCACCTCTGGCATCCGTTCACACAGATGAAAGAGTGGTGCGCTCCCGGTCACGATCCTATTGTGATTGAGTCCGGCAGGGGGGCGATTTTGACCGACTCGGAAGGCAACCAGTACATCGACGGGAACGCCACGATCTGGACCAACGTGCATGGCCATTCTTATCCGGCGATCGTTGAGGCCATTCAACAACAGGCGGAAAAGCTGGCTCACTGTTCCGCCCTCGGATTCACCAATGAACCGGCGATTCGGCTGGCAAAAGCGCTGGTTGAACTCACCCCCGAATCTCTCTCCCGCGTTTTCTTTACGGATGACGGATCGACCGCAATCGAATGCGCCTGCAAAATGGCCATTCAGTTTCGCCAACTCAGCGGTGAGCCGGACCGGACCCGGTTTTTGGGTTTCGATCACGCCTATCACGGCGATACCGCCGGCGCAGCCTCGCTCGGGGGGATTGCAACGTTTCACGACCGCTTTGAGAAGACGGGATTTGACGTCACGCATGTTGCCGGACTCGATGAATTGCGGCAAATGTCTCCAGAAGAAATCCGGAAAATCACCGCAATCACCATCGAGCCACTAATCCAGGGAGCCGCCGGGATGCAGCTCTGGCCATCCGGAATGCTCACCGAGCTTCGCGCCTGGTGTGATAAATCGGGCGTTTTCCTGATCTACGACGAAGTCATGACCGGGTTCGGCAAAACCGGTACGATGTTTGCATTCGAACAGGAAACGGAGGCGACCCCTGATTTCCTCTGCCTCGCAAAGGGTCTGACCGGCGGAACGATTCCCCTGGCAGCAACGCTCACAACGGACCGGGTGTTCGAGGCCTTCATCGGCGGCCCGGAGCAAACGTTTTACTACGGACACAGTTATTGTGGAAATCCGCTGGGTTGTGCCGCCGGGTTGGCCAACCTGCGGGTTTTTGAAACGGAAAAGGTACTCGAATCATTGCCCCAAAAAATCGGGATGTTCTCCGCAGCGCTCGAAGCAGCCTTCCGGGACCATCCCAACGTGACCGATGTTCGCCAACTTGGTTTGATCGCCGGAATCGATGTGAGCGGCACGACAGGAAACGAAGTCTGCATCGCAGCACGACAGCACAGATTGCTGACCCGTCCAATTCGTGACACGCTTGTATTGATGCTGCCCCTGTGCATTTCCGGGGCACAGATTCGCGAGGCAGTGCAAGCCCTGCGAAAAGGGTTGGACGAATCAACAGGGTTGGATTGACGAACGAACCCTGTTTGATCGAAATTACACGCCATGGCCAGACGATCCGCAATCTCCCAAATTTTTTCCGGGCTGGGTGCCTACCTTCAAGTCCCGCGTGCGCTTTTCCGGTATGGGCTTTGGCCCTTCCAGTTTCTCCCGGCGGTCATCAGCCTCATTCTGAGCTTGGCGCTCTTTTTCGTTTTCTACCTGGCAGCAGACGGTTTCTCTGCCTGGATGGACGGTCTCATCGAGGTCCCGTGGGCCTGGCTGGACAAAACAATTTCCATGTCCATCGCGATCCTCACATTCCTGGCCCTGCTGGCCGGTTTCTTCTTTGTTCACAAGCACCTTGTGCTGATTGTGCTTGCCCCGTTTCTCGGAAAAATCGCGGAAGAAACCCTGAAAGCCGTGAAGGGAGACGCATTTATCAAATCGGATCTGGGATTCGCGAAGGCATTGGCACGAGGCGCAAAGATTAACCTTCAATACATAGTCCGGGAGCTGTTTACGAACTTCCTCTTTCTCCTCTGTGGACTGATTCCCGTTCTCGGCTCAGCGATTTCCGCAGCGGGCATGTTCCTGACTCAGGCCCGGTTTCTCGGGTATGGGCTGATGGACTTTCCGCTCGAAAACCGCGGGCTGTCCGTGCCGGAAAGCGATTCGTTTGTAAAGGAGCGAAAAGGACTGTCGATTGGCCTGGGAAGCGGATACTTGCTTTTGATGATGATTCCGATCGTGGGCTGGATGTTCGCACCCACTTTCGGCACGGTCGCGGGGACCTTGAAAGCGTTGGAGGAACTGGAACAACCGGAGTGATCGATTTTCTTGCAATCCTCTCGTTGAAGGCTAACACTCGACGTCTCTTTTTTTTTGACGACCAACTTATGAAAATCGGATTCAATATGCTGCTGTGGGCCGGTCACGTGACCGAGGAACATTTTCCTGTTTTTGAGAAACTGAAAGCCGCCGGATATGACGGTGTGGAGATTCCGATTTTTGATACGAGCGATCCGGCTCATTTTTCGACCATCGGTCAGGTCGCGAAAGACAACGGACTCGACGTCTGCGCCGTCACGATTTGCCCGACTGACGAGCAAAGCCTGATTTCCACGGAAGCAAGCCATCGACAGGCTGGCGTGGATCACCTGAAAACCGTCGTTGAGTGTGCCGCCAACGCAGGCGTGGAAAATATTTGCGGACCCTATTACCAGGAGCTGTGCAACTTCACTGGCACCGGCCCGACCGAAGACGAAAAAGCATGGGCGGCCGAGGGTCATCGCCAGATGGCGGACGCGGCACAGGATGCCGACATTCGGCTCACGATCGAAGCACTGAATCGCTTTGAGTGTCATTTCCTGAACACGATGGAGCAGGCCAACGCCTACGTGAAACAGGTGAATCATCCGAATTTCTTCACGATGTACGACACATTCCACGCGAATATCGAAGAGAAGGATCCGCTTGGCGTTATCGAGCCCAACCTCGACGTGATTCAGCACGTTCACATTTCCGCGAACGACCGTGGCACACCTGGCAAAGATCACACGCCAATCACTGAAACCATTCACATTTTCAAGCGCAACGGATACGACAACTGGATGGTGATCGAGGCGTTCGGCAACGCCCTTCCGGATCTCGCCGCCGCAACGCGGGTTTGGCGCCCGCTCTTCGAGAGCCCGGAAGAAGTCTACACCTTCGGCCTGAAACACATTCAGGACGCCCTCGCCAGCGCCTAACCCCTTCTTCTCACAGAAACGCGAGGGGAAACGGCAGTAGCAGACAAAAATCGGCGAATGCCCGAACAGTCGCCGGTGTGAGACGGTTCGCGAAAAGGTGAAGAACCGTCATCGACGAGGTTGCGATCATCATGGATGCGGTGGCTCGAATCGGTCCGGTCAAAAGCAACAACGTGAGAACGATGCCGGCGATCAATAAATCGCCCCGAATCGAAGGCCACCAGGTAGCAGCTCCGCCCGGGTCATTCACCGAATCAGCTTCGTGATCCCGGGCGGAAATGACCAGGCAGTTGAACGCGGCCAGGAGCGCAAAATAGATCAGCGGACGGATCATCCCTTCCACCGGCCCGATCGCTGCAAAAACGCCGGCAGCAAAAAAGAGTCCGACTCCGAATTCTTTCCCTGGAAATTTTTTACGGCGAACAAAGGGCGGCAGGACGAAAACCGAGAAATAAATCGCGACCCCACCCGTGACGAGTAATCCGCGTTTCACAACTTCCACCGGCAAAAATCCACCCGACAGCAGAACAATTCCCGTGCCGAGCGGAAGCGCGAGCAGGATCGCCAACCCAATCCGGAACCGGCGGCCAATCCACAAACGGGCTGTCGCCTTTTCCCAATCCCGACACAGACGAACATCGATCAGGCGATCCGCAAGATAGACGGACCAGACAGCACAAAACGCCGCCACGAACACAGACGGCTCAACCGTTTCCCCGAAGCCGCGGGCAAACAGCCAGATCCAAACGCAAACAACCGCCGGAGCATCCAGACCGAGAAAACTCGGCCAGTGCCACCAGCGATTTCGGTCCGCGCGTCTCATTTCAAGCCACCTTCGCGCTTGCACTCTGACTGACACAATCGAAATTTTACCGTCCCCTGTGCCGGGGTGGTGAAATTGGTAGACACGCTTGATTTAGGATCAAGTGCAGCAATGCGTGCAGGTTCGAGTCCTGTCCCCGGTATTAACTTCGAATTTCATGAATCGAAAACGACAGGAATTGTTCGTCTTCACGCTGATTTTTTCGGTTCTCGTTTATCTCGTTTCCTACATTGCGCTCCGGGAAACCAAGGCCTACAAAGCCCCCACTTCCCCGAGTTCAAAGTCCACCCTCCTGTTCGATCCCGCTCGAAAAGACCTACCCACGCTCTGGGGACTCCGGGCGAACCGATTTTACCGGCCCCTGACTTACCTCGATCGAAAAATCACGGGCATGCAGATCACATTCGTAAGGTGGTGAAAACATCCCGATTCGACAGGATCGATTCATCAATCCAACCCGGTTGATTCAAAAACCCGCTTCGCGCTGCAAACCCATTCGCGATGCGATACAGAACGCTCCGCAGGGCGGAATTGACCACCACCGGCCCACGGCGAGAACGCCGGCAACACCCAACGCTCTGCCCGATCCTCGTACGATTCCTGGATCAACGCCGGAACCCGCAAGGTGAGCCCGGCACCATCATGCAATCCAGCCGAGGGATGATGATGCCCGACAACTTCGATCAGATTTTTCACCCGATCCGAATTGATCGTCCGATGTCCGTGGTGAAACAGAAAGCCGTCGATTTCAAAATCTTCGACCCAGTCAAATTCGCGCCGCACGGCTCCCCGATCATGGTTTCCCGCAACCAGGACAGTCCGGGGAACCAGCGCGACCATTCGGCTCAAGAACGCAACGGCATCGCTTCCGCCCACGCTGCTGTCCACCACGTCCCCCGCAAAAATCAGCGTTTCCGGCGAGTATTCGGAAATTAAATCCTGGAGGCGTTCCTCGACCGCAGCCCGCCCCCAGTCCGGCCACAACCCGCCGGCGGCCTGCCGTGAAACTTCATAGCCATAGTGAATATCCGATACGCAGAGCCAGTTTCCCGCTTCATGAAAAAGAGCCAGCCGGCCATCGAGCCAAACTCCGTTTGCCACTTCCGCCCGGTCGATGGGACCGACGGTGGCAGTTGATTTTTCGCTCGCTTCGATCATGCTGGCGCAGTTTCAAAATACGAATCTCATGTCAGACGAATCCCCGCAAGAAGAAGTCGAAGAAGACCTCGATCAATTGCTGCAATTCCGGCGCGACAAGCTCGAGAAACTTCGAGAGCTGGGTGTCGATCCGTTTGGCGGAAAATTCGAAACGACCCATCAGCCCGGCGAGCTTCGGGAAAATTTCGAGGAGGAAAAAACGGTTCGCGTGGCCGGCCGGATTACCGCTCTTCGCGACATGGGCAAGAGCAATTTCGTCGATCTGTCCGATCTCGATGGGCGGATCCAGGCCTTCGTCAACAAAGGCGAGTTGGGAGACGGCGCCTGGGAAATTTACAGGCAGGTCGAAATCGGGGACTGGATTGGTATCGAAGGCGAAACGTTCACCACGAGAACCGGCGAGCCATCCATCAAGGCAAAATCGGTCACTGTGATTTCGAAATCGCTCCGCCCGATGCCGAATAAGTTCAGCGGCGTGGTCGACCCGCAAATCAAATACCGCCAGCGTTATCTCGATCTCATCGCCAACGAGCGCAGTCGCGACATTTTCCGGAACCGCTGCGCCATGGTCGCTGAAATCAGGCAGTTTCTCGGCGATCAGGGATTTCTCGAGGTGGAAACGCCCATGCTTCAGGACGTCCCGGGCGGTGCGGCTGCCCAGCCGTTCGAAACGCGACACAACGCGCTCGGCATGGACATGTATCTTCGAATCGCACCCGAGCTCTACCTGAAACGGCTCCTCGTCGGCGGATTCAACAAGGTCTTCGAGTTGAATCGCAGTTTCCGGAATGAAGGCATCAGCCGCCGTCACAATCCCGAATTCACCATGCTTGAAGCTTACTGGGCATTCGCCGATTTCGAGCAGATGGCCGATCTCGTCGAGGACATGATCTGTCACCTGGCGGAAAAATTCTGCGGTGGCCTGAATATTGAGCATCAGGATGCCGAGGGAAATGTGACCAAAACAATCGACCTCAGCCGCCCGTGGCAGCGGACGCCCTACAACGATTTGATCAAAGGCGTCGCCGGCGACGACTGGTTCGACCTCACGCCCGAACAGCGGGTCGAGAAGTGCAAATCCGAGCTCAACGTCGAAATCTCACCGGAGATGGAAGACTACGAAGTGACACAGCAGGTTTTTGAAAAACTCGTCGAAGAAAAATGCATCGATCCAATTTTCGTGACGCACGTTTCGAAGGAGCTGGTGCCGCTCGCCAAGCAGAATGCCGACGACGATTCCATCGTGGATGTCTACGAATTGATCATCAACGGCGCGGAAATCTCTCCCGGCTATTCCGAGTTGAATGACCCGGATGTTCAGCGTGCCCGACTGGAGGAACAGGCCGGTGAAGAGATCCAGAAAATCGACGAAGATTTCCTGCTCGCTCTCGAATACGGCATGCCGTCCGCCGGCGGAATCGGGGTGGGAATCGACCGGCTCATGATGATGCTGACCGGTGCCGAATCGATTCGCGATGTCGTCCTTTTCCCGCAACTGAAGCGAAAAATCGATTGAACAGATTCGGAACGGAGTGGAGAAAGACGGAGCGAAGAGCGGAGTCAATCTGTTCGGCAAACAAACCCTGTCGATTCGATTTAAACCAAAAGCATCTCGCGCACGACCGGCAGCACATCGCACAGCACGCGGTTTCGGCCACCTCTTTGTAAAATCTCGGCAACCAGAAAGGCGTCGTCGGGTTTGTGAGTCGGCAACAATTCCACGGTTTCCGCTCCGCCTCCAATTTGGGAAGTCAGCTCCCAGAAAACTTTTTTCTCACAACGCCGCAGGCGAAATTCGCTATCCGGCGAAAATAACTCCACTTCTTCTATCTCCCCGCCAATTCCACTTTCGCCGGGATGGAGCCGGATTTGAAGGGGCGCCCGTTCCCCCGATCTCCGGCGGCGGAACCGAAACTCCCCCTCCGACGACGCATCCGGATCCAGTTCGCAACCCAGGCGGGAAGCGGCCCAGGCTGCAAAGTAAATCGCCGACATTCGGGCTTCATTTCCGAATGAAACATTGATCTCCTCGATCCGCCCGGTTTCCTGCTTGGCTCTCACGTTGTCGAAACATTTCGCGATGCCTGTCCGAATCGGGTTCAGCCGCGTAAAACTCAGATCGTGGGGAACGAAAGACGAATTGTCCTCTGACAGCGACCGCTTTAGGCGAAGGAACTGGGAACGCGGCTCGGTCCAATGTTCGCTGTCGAAAATCAGGCGATCGATTCGGGTATAGAGCCGGTCCGAAAACGCTTCTGAAAAATCGCCGCGCCACCAGAATACCAGCGGCAGGTCGGAATCGAGATGAGCGAACACGGTGTTTCGAACGAGGCCGGGCGTAGCTCCGGTAAGTTGGAAGGCCAATTGTTCTGTACAAACCGATTTCCGTTCGTCGCGACCGAGGACCTGGCAATGAGCCTGAACCCAGGAGCGGGCGCTGACGTCGCCGGCACTATTGGCTGAAATCAGGATGGAACGGCAGGCTGCCTCCTCGACGATTCGTGCCAGATTTTCCGCGTCTGCCGCAAGTGTTTCCGGATCTTCGCTGTAGATCGCCAAATTGATCAGCGACGCCCGGGCGATCCCCGTTTCATCGCCTTCGTCAGACGCAAAAATTTCCTGGAGTTTCCGGTCCACGCGCTGGATCGGGACTTCCTGGCCGAGGAACGCCAGATCTGGACTTGTCGTTTCGATTTTTGAAACTACGGCGGCTTTCCGTTCCGTCAAAATGTTCGCTGAACGGCCGATTTTCCGGCAAACTGGAATTGCTCCATGAAAATGCTGCTTTTTTTCTCTGCCTTTTGCTTTCCGCTACTGCTCTGCGCTCAGGAAGGGAAAAGCACGACTGACTCAATCTGGGTCAAACCACCGTCCGACCAGGTATTGAAAAACACCCCCGGGCTCGAGCATCACACCTTCGAAAGCGAAGCAATGGGGACGAAAGTTGGATTCTGCGTCGTATTGCCAAAAGCGTACAAATCCGAATCGGAACGCCGTTTCCCGGTCGTCTACTGGCTCCACGGCGGAGGCGGGAATGAATCGCGAGACGTGTGGAATTCGATTTTATGGAACGAGCTGGCTGAAGCAGACGAAATCGAGCCGGTCATCCTCGTCTATCCAAACGGCCATCGCTCCGGCTACATGGATCACGCAGACGGAAAATTGAACAACGAAACGATGATCATCCGGGAGCTAATTCCCCTGATTGATCAAAAATTCCGCACCATTCCAAAGCGCGAAGCCCGCGCAGCACACGGTTTCTCGATGGGATCGAGCGGCTGTCTCCGATTTGCCATCAAGTATCCGGATTTATTCTGCTCGGCGGTGGCCTACGGCGGCGGTGCCGTCGATCTCGCCTCCTCAAAAAGCCAATTCATCCTCGATATCCTGGAACGGAACCTGAACAGCGAGCCGAAACGAATTCGCCAATTCAACACCTATCAATTTCTCGAAGCGAATCACGAAACTGTCCGGAAAAATGGAATCGAGTTTTTGATGGTTTGCGGAGAAATAGACTCGTGGATGAAATCGGCTGAAACATTTCAGGTGGCGCTCCGCGCGAAAAATCTGAAAAGCGAATTGGTTGGTGTCCCTGCCGTCGGCCACAATTACCGCAAACTCCACGAGATGGAAGGCAAGCGAGCGGCAAAATTCCAGGACCGGGTCTTCCAGGCCGGAAAGTAGCCGATCAGCTCAACAGTTCTGACACCGGTCCGTAATTTCCGTCCACCAGGAAATGGGGCCGACCGCTCAAATCGGTGACCATCTCCGTTTTCGGATCGATCCCGCAATTTTGATACAGGGTCGCAAAAACCTCCTGCACGTGCACGGGGCGTTCCACCGGTTCGCCGCCGACTGAATCCGTCTCACCGATCACCCGACCGCCCTGAATTCCTCCTCCGGCGATCAGGACCGATTGCGTTTTCGGCCAATGATCCCGGCCTCCTTTCGGATTGATTTTCGGCGTGCGGCCGAATTCTCCCCAAACAATCACAGTCGTCGTTTCGAGCAGCCCCCGTTCATCCAAATCTTCCAGAAACGTGGCCAGGGCTGCATCAAAAACCGGCAGGTATTTTTTGGAAAGCTTCTCAATGGTGCCTTCGCGATTGGCGTGCCAGTCCCACGCCCCGAAAGCGACCGTCACGCAGCGGACGCCAGCCTCGACCAGACGCCGCGCGAGCAAAAACTGCTGCGGGTCCTGCGGCGCACCGCCAAACGAGGCATCAGTCGGCTGACCGGTTCCGTATCGATCCCGGACGGCTTGCGGCTCGCGAGTCAGGTCCATGGCCTGCGCCATTTTTCCGGAGGTGAGAATCCCAAAGGCCTGTTTCTGATATTCATCAATTTCCGCATCTTCGACCGCTTCACCGATTTGCTCGAGATTCTGCAACAACCCGCGCCGATCCCCCAACCGCGGCAGATCGATCCCGTTCAGCGTCAAATCGGCTTTTCCCTTTCCCGAAATCGCAAACGGCACATGCTTCGGCCCGGTAAACCCCGGCCAGGAAACCTTGTCGGATCCGATGTGGGTGCCCCGGTTGTTATAGGGCCCGTAGCTCATTTT
The DNA here is from genome assembly GCA_013003335.1 of Verrucomicrobiales bacterium. GTDB lineage: Bacteria > Verrucomicrobiota > Verrucomicrobiia > Verrucomicrobiales > DEV007 > JABDJT01. The sequence goes on from JABDJT010000080.1 coordinate 10,295, forward strand.
CGGCGCGGCATCGACATAGGGTGCAATTCCGTTTCGCGGTCCGAGCAGTTGCGAGACGACCGAACCGAAACCGGGCCAGCCGCCAGCCGGCTCGTTGTCTTCCGGTCTTCCGCCCGGACGGCCGGTGTAACAGTGAAACGACTCATGCCGATTGACCATCCCAGTCAGGGTCCGGATCACGGAAAAACGCTTGTGGGACCTGGCAAGATTCGGAAGCAGTTCGCAAAAATGTGTACCTGGGATCGACGTTGGAATCGGGCCGAATGATCCGCGAATCTCCGCATTGGCGTCCGGTTTCGGGTCGAAAGTTTCGTGCTGAGTCGGACCACCGGGCAGGTATACCATCACCACCGACCCCTGTTTTCCTGATGATGCGCCGGCTTCCGCCCGTAGCAGGTCTGCCAGGGAGACCCCCCCCGCGGCGAGCGCTCCGGCCTGAAGAAAGTTCCGGCGGCTGCGACCGTCGCAAAATCTGGCGTTTGAACCGGAAGGAATCGTGATCATCGGAAGTCTTCGTGAAAATCGCTCACACCTGTTCGGGTATCACCCACGGGTCACGATAGTTCCGCGTCAGCAATTCATTCGCCTTCGCAACTTGCCCGCCATCACCGGTGAATTTTTCATTCACCGGATCGAAATCGAGAATCGGGCCGAGAGAATAATTCGTCGATGCAAGATCGCCGCCGACCACTGCCTCGACGTTCGCCTGGATCGTCTCAAACGCCTCCATCACTCGGGGATCATCGCCGAGCTGGTATTTCGGTTTCTCCGCCATTGAGGCCTGTTTTCCGACGCGCGCGGCGATGTTGCCGAGGTGGCACAGGGCACTGGAATAATGCCCGTGTTCCGGACCTGCGTTGCAAAGCTGGGGATCACGCGCACGAATGGACGTGATGAAACTCTGAAACGGTCCACCGGGAGTGATTTTGTCAGGCGTGCCGCCGGAAACGGATTCGCCTTTGTCAGAACCGGTCTTGTAAAATTTGTTCCCGCGAATCACCCCTTCGGTTGTGTAGTATTCATTCAGCACCTTGCGCGGGAATTTGTCTTTCACCTTGTTGTCGACCAGCCCGCGCGTTTCGAACACCATCAACACGTCATCGTATTCAAAAACGGAAAGATGCATGTTCGGCGTCTCTCCCTGGTCCTCGTATCCGAGCCGACCCCCTAGCCCCCAGACTTTCGTCGGCATCGTCGCCCCATCAATCGCCCACCGCGCGACGTCCATTTCGTGGACGCCCTGGTTACCCGTGTCTCCGTTTCCAAAATCCCAAAACCAATGCCAATTGTAGTGCACCAGGTTTCCGTGATAAGGCTGCATCGGAGCGGGCCCGAGCCACGCATCCCAATTGATGTGAGCCGGTGGTTTTTCCTGCGGCTCTTTGAAGCCGATCGACCAGCGCGGCTTGCAGCAGTATCCCTTCGAAACGAGCAGCTTGCCGTACTTCCCGGATTTTACCGCTGCGATTTCTTTCGCGCGGCCGTCGCTCGATCGCTGCTGGGTGCCATGTTGCACGATCCGATTGTACTTTTTCGCCGCCTCGATCACTTTCCGCCCTTCCCAGACGTTGTGGGACATCGGCTTTTCCACGTAGACATCCTTGCCAGCCTGGCAGGCAAAAATCGTGTTGATCGAATGCGTGTGATTGCAGGTCGCGATTGAAACGACGTCCAAATCTTTATCCTCCAACGCCTGACGAATGTCGTTCACCGTATTCGGTGCTTCGTTGCCGGTTTTGTCGCGGATCTGTCGTTGACGGGGTGCGAACTGCTTTTCGTCGATATCAATCAGTGTCGTCACGACCACATTGTCCTGCCCCATGAATCCGCTGATGTGGGAACCTCCCCGGCCTTTGATACCGCATACTCCGACGTTGATTCGTTCGTTTGCCCCGATGATTTGTGCGCCGAGTTTGGAAGTCGAAACGTTAACCAAATGGACGCCGGTCGCGGCCGCGGCGGATCTTTTCAAAAAACGACGGCGAGTGGAACGGGGTTTCGAGTTCATCGGTAAATTGTAAAAAACCGCCATCCAGCTGACACGGAAAATCGGGGGCGCGAAGCAGCCAAGGGCCTGCCACGATCCAACAGGGTTGGTTTGGCGAACAGACCCTGTTGGTTCGTTTTAGGCAAGAATCTCATCGATGGGTCCAAACGCAGGATCCGCCACGGGAAATTTCCGGCCATTGATATCAAATTTGCCGGTCGATTTCAGGCCGAGCGCTTTCAGGTAGGTGTGAAACAAATGACCGGCATCGACTTCGTCTTCGATCACCTCAGTGCCGTTGTCGTTGGTTTTTCCGTAGGCAAATCCACTCTGAATTCCACACCCGGCGAGACAGACGGACCAGGCGTTCCCCCAGTGGTCGCGGCCGTATCGGGAATTGATTTTTGGAGTGCGCCCGAACTCTGACAAAACCACAACGAGCGTGCTGTCGAGCATGCCGCTTTCTTTCAGATCGCTGATGAGCGTCGCGAATGGCTTGTCGAATTCGCCAAGTTGTTCGTGGTGGAAATTGAAATTCTCGTAGTGGCTGTCGTAGTCGTTGTGTCGGATTTGAACAAACGTGATGTCGTTCTGCAGCAATCGCCGGGCCATCAGGCATTGGCGACCGAAGTCATGGGAGCCGTAGCGTTCGCGGTCTTTTTCCGATTCCTTCGACAAATCAAACACGTCCGCG